>NZ_JAPVZE010000009.1:0-67906 GCF_041432205.1 Streptococcus sp. 27098_8_51 | reverse complement strand
TCTACTGTATCTTTGGTGTTGTCAGCCACACCTTTTTGCACTTCAGCTGGAGTGGTCGCTGGTTGTGCTTCACTGGCTTCACGGTCTTGTCCAGAAACTGTAGACTCAGAACTTTCCACAGGTTTAACTGCATCTTCTGTTTGTTTCTTAGAGTCAGATTGTGCTTGCACTTCTTCTTTTGGTGCTGCTACTAGCTCTTTAGCAGTTTCGTCCGCTTTTTCTGAAGAGCTTGTCGTATCCACACTTGCTTTAGGTGTTGGAATAGACTGTTCTGAAGGAAGAGCTACATCGACTGCTTTTTTGAGAACCTCTGCTGGTAAGTCGCTCTTTTCACTCACCGAAGCAGCGCCTGGTACGACTTGGGCAGGAGTCGGATTGACGACATCAGCACGCGCAGAACTTGGTTGACCAACTAGGACAAAGAAGCCACTGGCCACAACAACTGAAGCAACACCGACACTGAGACGGCGAATAGACCAACGAGTATATCTCTGATTTGGATTAAATTTCATAGGATTCTCCTTAGAGCTTTCTTTTTTTTGATGACTCTAGTATAATCTCCTAAAATTAAAAAGGATTAAGAAAAAGTTAAAATTTTTCTTAAATCCCTCTTATAAAATACTTATATTGACTCGTTAATTATTGGAAAAGAGAGTACCCTTCCTCTCTTACTCACTCAGTTCAGCTAGGGTGTCCAAATGTTGGTTATTAATGACTGCCATGATATAGGAATCTGCCTGCAAGAGGTCATTGGGTCCGAATTGGACATCCAGAGGAGCATTTTCGTAGGAACGAAAACCAAGTACATTGAGGTTGTATCGCCCACGTAAATCTAACTGACTGAGGCTTTTACCCGTCCACGATTGGGGGATTTTCATCTCGACAATCGAAACATTCTTGTCCAGCTGAAAGACATCCACGCTGTTATGAAAGAGGATGGTCTGTGCCAATGAGCGCCCCATTTCAAACTCTGGCGAGATGACTGCGTCCGCACCAATTTTTTCTAGAACCTTTTTAGCTGTATGACTTTTTACCTTGGCAATGACGGTCGGCACTCCTAGACTCTTGCAGTGCATAACCGCTAGAACACTGGACTCCAGATTTTCCCCTGTTGCGACAACTACGGTATCACAGGTGTCAATCCCCGCTGATAGAAGGAGTTCTTCATCCGTGATATCTCCAACTACTCCACGCGCCAGCACAGGTTCAAATTGATTAATGCGCTCCTCGTGGTCATCAATAGCAATGATATTCATGTCATGCTTGGCTAGGGCAGCCAAAACACTGCTCCCAAAAATTCCCAAGCCTAAAATTCCAATTGTCCGATCTGACATCGTTCTTCCTTTCTTATCCGATAGTGATATCTGCTTTCATATAGTGAATCGTATCTTTCTTGTCTGGCTGGTATTCCGCTACACTGACCAGTAGTGTCAAGGGACCAATACGGCCGATAAACATCAGCAACATCACGATGCTGAGAGCTAACTTGCCTAGCTCCGGCGTTAAATTTGCCGTCACCCCAACTGTCGCAAGGGCTGAAATGGTCTCAAACATGAGGTAAATAAAACGCGGATTTCCCTCTGCTGTTATCCCTAGTAAGATCAAGCCCAGCAAGAAGGTCAGCAAGAAGATAATAAAGACACTGAAAGATTTTTGCACGGTTCGGGGTTCAATGGTCCTCCGAGCTACATTGGCATGGGGCAAGCCCAACAATTCGCTACGAGCAAAGACCAACAAGACAAAGAAGGTCGTAATCTTGAGCCCCCCTGCTGTCCCTCCAGGTGCCCCTCCCAGAAACATCTGCAAGATGTATATCAGTAAGGTAACTGGTCGAGCCTGGGTGTAGTCAATGGAAGCAAATCCTGCCGTTCTCATGCTGACGGTCTGGAAGAAACTAACCAGTAGTTTCTCTGGAGCGCTGAGATTTCCAATCGTCCCAGGATTGTTCCACTCAATTAAGAGAGTCGATACGGTTCCAAAGAGTAAAATTCCTACCGTTAAAAAGAGAACTAACTTGGTATGGAAACGCAGGTGGCGTTTTTTCTTTTTTCCAAACTGGGTCGCTAAATCAAACCAGACCATAAATCCTAGCCCACCCGTGATAATCAAACCTGCAATGACTAGATTGATCAAGGGGTCCGTTTGAAAGGCTAGCAAACTCGTACTTCCAAAATTATCAAATCCAGCATTACAGAAAGCTGAAATGGCCAAAAAGATAGAGGTTAAAATCCCTCGCCCCCAGCCAAACTCAGGAATAAAGCGGAAACTCAAGAGAAAGGCACCAATCCCTTCCACCAGAAAAGTCGTCAGAAAGATCGAGCGGATAAAGTCCTTTAGAGACTGAGTTTCCCCATAACTGAAACTTTCTTGAATGGTCTCACGACCACGAAGACTGAGCTTTTGCTTGCCTTGGATATAAAAGATTCCGATAAAGGTCATGAGCCCCAAACCACCGATCTGGATCAAGATCATGCAGATCAACTGGCCCCAGATATTGTAAGTAGAGGCCACCGGCTGGGTGAAGAGCCCTGTCACACAGACCATGGACACAGTTGTAAAGAGATGGTCAAAGTAGGTCGCTTGTGACGTTCCTGCTTGCACAAAGGGGAGACTTAAAAGAAGCGAACCTAAGAAGATCACTAGGGCAAAACTTAAAAAGATGCGACGGGCTGGCGACAAGCGTCCCAGTATCGTCTTGATTTTTTCCAAAAAAGATTTGAATAACATAACTACATTCTACCATAAAAACAGTCAGAACACTCACATGTGGTGCACAATGGCAAGACAGAGTTCGAGTGCCTTATCAAAAGCTTCTGAGCCCCAGTCGCGACTGTCGTAGTTCTCTAAATCTGCTAAGGAATCTGCGGTAAAGAGCAATTCCCCCCAGACAACCCCACGTAGTTGGGCTACTGCCGCAAGAGCCGAGCACTCCATCTCCACAACTGCACAGCCTTCTTCCTTGCGATAGGCAACCTTTTCAGCTGTCTCTCGATAAAAACCATCTGTCGTCCAGGTCATGACCTCCTCGTAAGGAATGCCTCTTTGTTCCAAGACTTGCTCAATGGCAGAGATAGCCTCAAGCTGCATCTCCATATAACGAGAAGGCGCTGCATAGTGGTAGCTGGTCCCCTCATCTCGCAGAGCGCGAACAGGGACGAGAAAGGCATTTTCCTCTATATCGGCTAGGACTCCACAAGTACCAGTGGAAATGATTTGCTCCACACCATAGCCAATCAACCAATCCATAAACTGGGCCGCTGGGGCAGAGCCCACGGGCGCCTGGGCTAGACAGATCTCCTCGTCCTTGTAGTTGATGACATATACTGGATAGGTTTTGGTGGCAGAAACGAACTCACCAACACAGTCCGCCCCTACTTCCTGAGCATAGCGGTCAATCTCCTCCTCCAAAAATGCATAGATACACTTCTTTGGCAACTTCAAGTCTAACCCCTCATGTGTTGGCATAAGGACCGCTTGGGGGTTATCATCAAACTCTAAAATGGGAATCGCATGCTTCTGAATCATCGCCCACCTCCTCTAATTTTGTACTATTGTATCAAAAACTGACGGAGTGTCAAGGAGTTGTCTTTAGCAAGCCAGAAATCTCCTCTTCCATACACCTGAGAAATCGTTGCACCGCTGGAGAAGTCGGTTTCTGTTTTGGCAAAGTGATTGAGGACTATCACCAAAATACCAAATTCAATAATAAAAAAGCACAAATCTGCATCAGGTAATGTATACCCTTTTATATTATCTTGTACAAGAAGCCAAACCAATAGAATCTAGCCTCTATTTGTCTAGGCCTACTCTATTTCCACAAACCACCTAAAATCTGTTTTTCTAATAAGTCTAGATCTTCTTCCTTTATTTCTCCGTTGTCACTAACGATATAAAGCTGAGCGAAGTAAGCCAACAACGGGCCAACACAAATACGAACCATTTGAGGACTCGTTAACTCTGGATTTACACGTGGATCTGCTAGCAATTCCTTATGAAGTACTCGCAGTTTATCTTGAATAGCATTCCAGATAAAAATCTGTTCATTTTTTAGTTTTTTATTTGAAAAACTCTCCTGCAGAATGATTTTCATCAAAGCACGATTTTTTTTGAGATAGCTCATACGATCATGGACGAGATAACGAACCCTCTCTTCTGTCGTTTCAAAAGCTAAGAGTTCCTCAAAAAAACTACCGAAAATGCCTGGGACTACAGGATGTAAAATAGCCGTCAGTAAATCATCCTTCGTCTTAAAATACTTAAACAAAGTTGCCTGGCTTAGTCCAGCACGCTCAGCTATGTGAAGAGTTGAGGTCCCATGGTAACTCCTGGTTGATATGAGATCCACTGCTGCCTGCATGATTTTTTTCTTTCCTTGAGGGTAATTCGCTTCTTCTAAGTAATCTTCAAACGATTCAAAAACAGTCTTATCCATCTAATCTTCACACCTTTTTAGCATTATTTATGTTGATTTCTAAACTTTACGATAACGACGCAATCCAACAATATTAAGAATTGTTAAAATGATCAAGAAAACCATTAAAACACCAAGATTTGGCAAAATATCACCAAGATTGTGTCCGTAAAGAATAATCTGGCTTATTGCATCACCAGAATAGGTTAATGGCAAAAATTTCCCCACAGTTGGAGCCCATTCTCCCATGGATGACAATGGAATAATTCCTGAGAAAAAAAGTTGGGGCATAATCACGAGAGGAATAAATTGCATCATTTGGAATTCTGATTTTGCTAGAGTAGACAAGAGAATTCCAAAAGCTAGTGCTACAAGAGCCAGTACCACATTAACTATTATAACATTTAAAATACTTCCTACAACTTCTACATCTAGTAGCCAAATTGCTGCTAAAACGACAACTGCCGTTTGAAAAATCGCAATAATACCGTAAGACAACATATAGCCATAGACGATTTCAGATCGTTTCACTGGTGTTGCTAACAAACGTTCTAGTGTTCCACTGGTGCGCTCTTTCAAAAGCGCCATACCTGAAATCAAAAAGACAAAGAAGAAAACTACAAAACCTATCAAAACCGGAATCATACTGGTAAAGAAGCTTGTATTTTCATCTCCATACTGGTAAGACTCCTTGATTTCTGGTATTTTTGCGTCCGAGTCCAATTGTGGAAGAGCTTGTTTAACACGAGATACTAACTGATCGGTGCCTTCACTGGCGATACTTGTCCGTAACACTTGTCGTATCATAGAGGTCTTGGAGGCATCTGTGTTTGCGTAGTCGACCTGATACTCACCGTCTTTATAAGAAATCACAGCATCGACTTTTTCATTTGCTAGCGCTTCTTTGGCTTGATCTAAACCTTGATAAGTCTCGACGTCTACATGATCGAGCTCATCCATTTTCGTTACCAAACCAGTTGGTAGATCCTGTGTTGCTAACTTGACATTCACGGTTGTACTAGCTGAAAACATGAGGTTCATCAACCACATGATAAAAACAGGTGCTATAAACATCAGGGCTAGAGTTCGTTTGTCACGAAGTAATTCTTTGATGACTTTTTTTGCAATCGCTATTGTTCTCATTTTACTCACCTTCTGCTTTTAAAAATACTTCTTCAATACTTGAAACTTGATAACTTTCTTTTAAGTGTTGCGGTGTATCAAAAGCAATGATTTTTCCGCCTAATAATAAGCCGACCTTATCCGTCAACTCTGCTTCATCCATAACATGGGTAGTAACTAATATCCCAACCCCATTGTCTCTAAGCGCGAATAATTCTTTCCAGATTTTCTTTCGAAGAGAAGGGTCGATTCCAACTGTCGGTTCGTCCAAAATCAAGAGTTGAGGATTTCCTAAAAGCGCGATAGCCAGTGACAAACGCCGTTTCATTCCTCCAGAATAACCAGATACCGCCTTGTTTAAGTAGTCTGTCAGATCTACTACTTGAGCTATATAAGCAATTTCCGCCTTCAGGTCTTTTTTAGAAAGCCCCTTTAGCTGACCAAAAAATTCCAGATTTTCTTGGCCTGACAAGGTCTCGTATAAAGCATCTGATTGGGCCATATAGCCAATATCTCCTAAAATATAGCGATTGGGCATAGTGTGATTTAACACTAAAGCTACGCCTCCATCAGCCTTTTCCATTCCTAACGTAGTCTTAATCATAGTTGATTTACCAGCACCAGACGGACCAATTAAGCCTATAATTTCTCCTGGCTGCAATTCAAAGCTGACATGATTCAGAACTATTTGATGGTCAAAAGATTTCACTAAATCTTGTAAATGTAGTAATGCTTTCATTTACTTCCTCCTTGGTGAGTGGGTACTCACTTGCTAAATATAAACCTATTGTAGTGAGTAATCACTCACTTGTCAAGAAAAAATCTGAATTTTTTTAAAAATAAAGCACCAGATATTATTATCTGATGCTTATAATGGATAGCTATTGCTTTTAGAGCTGTTTCTAAATCTCTTCTCGATACTCTGAAATGGTCTTTCCTGTCCACTTTTTAAAGGCCTATTCTTCCTCTGCTTTTCTCAGCCAATCCTACCATCGTCATTGCTATCGCAACTCTAATGACCTTGGCGATGGAAATTCATTTTACTCATTTTTATATGAAACAGACTAAGAAATTTTCAAGACCTAATTGGGAGTTGTTTTAGCTACAATCCATCTCTCAAACACAAAAACTCTCCCTTCTCTTTCGAGAAAGGAGATTCTTTTTTATCCTTGTCCGCCAGGGGCTGGACCGCCACCTTGAGGGCCTCCATTTGGTCCACCACCTCCAGGCATAGAGTTGACAATTTCCGTTTGTTTTTCACCGTTGAGATAGATATCTCCACCTGTGTAGGTCGCTGTTCCATCAAAGTCAAAACCTGTTTGACCAGTCATTTTAATGGTTCCGCCTGTAACTGTGATATTGCCGTTTGAGTCGATTGGGTCTGTGTCTCCTTGACCGACTTCTACTGTCAGGTTCCCACCGTTCATGGTGAAGAAGATTTCACTCTGTTGGGCGTTTTTATTAGCTGCGTTGACCCCATCATCTGTCGAATAGATGCTAATGTCCCCACCGTTGATAGTGATTGACTTACCTTCAAGTCCTTCTGTCGAATTCTTGACGGTGTAGGTACCACTATCGATAACCAGGTCTCCAGAAGCGTGGATGCCATCATCTCCTGCTGTGACGGTGATGTTGTTGTTGGATAGGTACATGGTCCCAACTGAAGTATCCTCGTCATTGTCCACCTTGACCCCATCCTCTTTGGCATCGATGGTCATGGTCGTACCAGTGATGTTGAGTTCATCATTGACATTGAAGGCATCGCCAACTGCTGTGATGTTATAGGTTCCACCCGTGATGTGGAGGGTGTCGTTGGCCTTGATACCATTGTTCTTCTTGCCATCTACATTGAGAGTTCCTTTCCCGTTGATGGTCAAATCCACCTTAGAAAAGAGAGCTGCGTCTGCTTTTTCGTCACTGTTAGAGCTTGAGTCAGAGAGACTGTTGGTGGTTCCCTCTGCTAGAGTCAAGTAGACATGACCAGCTGATGTCGCAGATATCGCTGCATTGGTATTGGTCATGGTCGCACCTTTTAGGACTAGGTGAACATCTGCCGACTTATCTGCCTCGACCTTGATCTGCACTCCATCAGACTGACCTGAAATCACATAGGTTCCAGATTTTGTGATGGTCACGGTTGATTCAGAGACTGTCACCCCATCTCCAGAGACGTTTGCTGATGAGCCAGATAACTCAATCTTAGAAGCTGTGCTTTCATCATAAGAGGTATCATTGTCCTTCTCTGTAAAATAGGATGATTGGTTTGTCTTTGTTGCAGTTGTTGCACTATTTGTCGTTGCATTGGTATTGGATGTAGTTGTTGACTGGGCACATGCTGCCATCAGCACCATTGCCGTTAAATTCGTTGCGACTAGGGTCCATTTTTTTGATTTCACACCTTTTTCCTCTCCTTCGTATGATATAGCTAGACAGTCTACAGAAGATTCCTGAAACAAAACTAAAACTTTTCTGAAAGTTTCCTTAAATTCAGTTTCGCTTAGTATTCTTTTGAAAGGGCTACTAGAAACAATTTGAGAGTACTAAAATGCATTTAATAGTTTTTAAAAGCAACATTCCCAAGTGCGATATCACTCTAACCCAAAAAGCCAAAAAGAAGAAAAATCTATAAGACTAAGATAAAGATTATAAAAAGAACAGCCCAAGCTGTTCTTTTTAGTTTTCTTTTACTGGGATTTCCTTGATGACACGCGCAGGATTGCCAGCTAGGACGACATTATCTCCGAAGGACTTGGTAATCACGGCCCCCGCTCCTGCAACGACGTTATTTCCCAGTGTCACTCCAGGAAGGACAATGACGCCACCTCCAGCCCAGAAATTATCTCCAATGGTGATGGGCTTGCCGTATTCGACCCCTGAATTGCGTTCATCCGGATCCAGTGGATGGAGTGGGGTTAAAAACTGACAGTTGGGGCCAAGCATGGCGTTGTTCCCGATGCGAATCGGGCAAACATCCAGCATGGTCAAGTTCCAATTAGAATAAAAATTTTCCCCTAGATGGATATTGACTCCATAATCGACCACCAAGCGTGGATTGACATAGAGATTTTCCCCAGTTGAGCCAAACCAAGTCTTGATGATTTCGGATCCCTTCAAGGGATCTTCTTCCTTGTTAAAGGCAGCCTGTTTTTGGCGAGAAGCTTGTGCCAAGGCACGCAACTCTGGGTCCGACGGACGGTAAGGCTCCCCTGCTATCATTTTCTGGTATTCGCTAGCCATCTTATCACCTCACACTTAATTTGGACCCATCATATCAAAAAGCCTTTGAAAGGTCAAGAATAGCCTGCTTTCTAAACTCTCAAAACCAATCCCCTCCCAAGTTAAAACAACTTGCTTGACAAAAGATTAACTTCATGGTTTAATATACCCCATAAGGGTATATTTGGAGGTGCCTATGTTTCACTTATTTACAAAAATTGACAGTATTTCTACCAGCGAGTTAGAAGCTAAACTCAAAGAACCGATTCAGCTACTAGATGTTCGGACGCCTACGGAATTCCGTAGAGGTCATATCAAAAATGCCAAAAATGTTCCTTTAACGGAAATCGGTTCATACACACCTGCGACAAAAGAAACACTTTATGTCATTTGTCACTCTGGTGTACGAAGCAAACTAGCTGCGAAAAAGCTTAAGAAAAAAGGCTACGATGTCATCAATGTACGAGGCGGTATGAGCGCTTGGACAGGTCAGGTCACCTAGAAGCATCAAATGGGCTACGCAGCCTTGAACCTTATCGAAGGTCTGAGCGACCATATCCAATGGTGTCAGCTCAAAGACGATCTGACTAAGGGCAAATAATCCCTAGATGTGCGGACAAGTGGCGAATTTCAGAGTGGTCGACTCAAAGTCGACACCATCCACATTCCCCTAAACGAATTACGGGAACGCTTGGATGAATCGGACAAGAAGCAAACCTACATCCTTAGCTACCACAGCGTTTTGCACAGCTAGATCACAGAGCGTATCCTCCAGCGGCAGGATTTACCGTCCAAAACCTTGATGGCGCTTATTCACAATATAAAATGTCTAATCCAGAAGGAGTCAAATATGGAAACGAGTATCAGCATGGCTGATTTTTATGAAGAATACCTAAATGAAAATCTAAACCTTATCGATGTACGTGAAGAGCACGAATTCCAAGCAGGACATGCACCAGGTGCCAAAAATCTGCCTTTAAGTACCTTGGAGCAAGGTTACAAAGAACTCAAACCTGACCAGGAATATCATGTCATCTGTCAAGGTGGAGTACGTTCCGCATCTGCTTGTGAATTTCTAAGCGCCCAAGGCCTCACCGTTATCAATGTAGAAGGTGGTATGAATGCTTGGCCCAGTCAAGTAAAATAAGCAAAAAAACCGATTAAGGAACTTAATCGGTTTTTTCATTTCTGCAACCCACTGATATAGGGCTCGTAACCCGTCGCTTCTATAAAACGAAGCAAATTGATGGTATCTAAAAAGAGGTTTTCTCATTGGTATTGGGGGAACTCATCCGTTTGTCCGACATGATTTCTTTATCGAAATAGACTTAAATACCTTTGTCTGCATTGTTTATCAATAGCAAATTAGTTTATTTCCGTTTAATCAGGTATCGGATGGCCTTTTCTAGGCGTTCCTTTTGAGCCTCGGGGTCGTCTAGTGGTTGGTTGATACAGCCAGTGAGATTTTCAGTAATGATCATCTCAATCACGCGCTCAACGCTAGATTTCACTGCTGTCAACTGCGTAACAATATCTGCACAGTCACGATCTTCTTCAATCATCTTTTGAATCCCACGCAACTGACCCTCTGAACGTTTCAGGCGTGTGATATACTTTGAGTTTGTCATTGATTTATCCTTGGTCACTTTTTCTTCATTATATCTCGAATAAGGGGCTTTGTCAAAATTCACTTCCTGTCTGTATTTGTAGGAGGCAACCTCTCCTCTGTATCAGAAAGAAAAGATTGATAAGCATGAAAATGGAAAAGAAACTCTGTCCTCCCTGAAGCAAGATGGGAAGTCAAGTTTCCTATTAACCAACTGACTTTTATGCCTTATATCTTGGACAAAAAGGCTAGGATCACTATCCCATAGACTAGAACTAGAGCCAGCCCAAATCCGATACCAAACCACTTGTAAAACTTGTCCACTCCACTGTAACGTTCGACATAGGCCCTGGCCGGCTTGTCTGGATCATACCAGACCGTCAGCTCCGAATGAAGGGGGAAATGGGTCTGCATCAAGCGTTTGAAGGAAACAAAGGAGTTGCTGTAGCGAGTGATCGAAGGCGCTAGCATATCTTCTCTTGTATAGTCCTTTAAAAATTTAGTAGTCCCCCACGGAATTGTGACCGTTTTGAACATAAAATACTGCAAGGTTTTCTTATAAGCAACCCCATCCACCGTGTATTCGACGATAGGTGGATACCCCTCACGAAAACGGCTATAGCCGATAACCGTTCCAGGAACGGATGACTTGGCAAGGCGGACCAACTTCTGATCCCGAAGATAGAGGAAAAGAAAGGTCCCACACACAAATACAAAAGATAGGAAGATGACGATTGTTCCAACTATCAAACCAATCACTTCTTTAGTCATATGAACTCCTCCTGTTATTCTATACAGTAAAATCTCAAAACTAACTCATCCAGAAAGGACATCGATGTCCTGGAGTCGTCTACTCTTCGGATTTTTCTTTTGACTGTTTTTCTCTTAAATCTTTCACAGATTTCGATATGATATCTCTCACCTGTTCGTCAGTAAGTCCTGGAATCTGGTAATAGGGATTATTGGACTCGCTTTTTGACGGTTTTGTTCCTGAATTTTCGGTTTTAGAACTTTGTTCAGTCGAAGACGAGGATTTCGACTCTGAGGAACTGGACGACTCAGACTCAGAAGGCTTGGACGTTTCAGGCGTTTTAGAATCAACCTTAGGTGGCTTGTTTACTTGGTCGTTCGGCTGTTTCACAGGTTTATAGAATAGCCCAAAAGACAACAGCAAGGCTATCAAGATCCCAATACCAGCCAAGGTTCTTTTATTGGCTTCAGCCGAGGGAACCTTTACTCCCTTTGTACTGAGTATTTTCCATTCTGGATGCTCTTTTTCTATGACTTTTTTCTGTCTCCTAAGAGGACCAAGTAGAAAATGATTAAAGGGCACAATCGTTACCATAGCCACCGTTACAAGCGGGACATAATTGGAATGACTTGATACCAGTAGAACATCGAGTATAACGAGAAGAATGAAGAGGAAACGCCCCACAAACTTACGAACTTGATGCTCTTTTTTGATCTGCAAATATCTCTCTTGTGACATTATGTGGATTACCTCACCTCTTTAACAAATAAGCAAGCACTACAACGGCGTAGACCATAATTAACAATATAGCACTACCGACGCCTAAGAATTTATAAAACTCGTTGACTAGCGTTTGACACCATTCCTACCCTTAAATTTACTATTTATAAATTGCATTCAATATAAATACCATTGTCAACAAGATGGGTGCTAAAATTAATGTTGCCATACATATCCATACTTGACGCTTATACACCACTTCCATACCACTGTATCTCTCAACAAAGGACTCTTTGGGACAAGCAGGGTTATACCAAACAGTCATCTTTGAGCCCTTTGGAAAAGCATCTTCCAAAACACGTGTAACAGAAACGACAGAATTTCTATAAATTGTTATCTCTTGAGCTAATAACTCCGACCTAGAAGTGGCTTGTACACTCTTCCAAGGAACTGATATGAGAATAACTCTATGGTAGTCCAGATTTCTTTGATAAGTCCGCCCATCAACTTTATATTCAACAATTGGAGGACCTGCTGGTTTTGAATACTTGTATCCTACTACAACTCCCTCAACACATGCAGTAGATAAATTTTTAATTCTTAGTTCTCTTTTGTAAAAATAACGGAAAAAGAAAAGTACAGATGAACAGAGTAATAAAACTCCAAATAGCAACAAAAAATAAAGCTTTAAATCTGACATATAGTTCTCCTACTTCATTTGAATATCTGATATACTTAGATTCATTTTTCTTTCATCTACAATCTTTGTAACAATCGATTTCTGTTCAGTTGTTAAAGGAAGTAAAAAAATTGTTGCAGATTGTGTAGGCAGCTCCCCGCTTTCAGAAATCTTGTATTCAACTAATTCATTTTGGTAGATTTGCTGTCCCGCATAACTCCAACTAATTTTAAATTTAGCATCATGATTAATGTCAGTATCCGTCTTGTTTAATATTATAAATACTGCATACTCCTGCTCATTAAATGTATATGTACTACCAGAATAGTATAGAGTAACTTCTCCTTGATTACCTACCTCAGGATGTTCTTCAATTAATTTCTTTCCAAACTCTATTAATTCCGATGTTTTACCTTCATATTGTGGTGCTACTACAAATTTCAATTCTTTCTCTTTATTTACAACTGTCTCGCGTGTACTTTTCTCTTTTCCCCCTGCTTCCTTTCCATTAGAGCAAGCTCCAAGAACCAATAACAAGATGATAACAAATAACTTCTTCATTTTTTCCTCCCCATTTAAAATTCAATGTCAAATATCAATATCTACAGTAATATAAGAAAAATGTTTTTGTCCCATTATTCTTCCTCCGTACTGGATTTATAATATTGTAAGAACTCTTCTTCGCTTTGAACCAAATGTTCCTGTCCATCTTTCGAACTAGCTGCTGGAATGGTGATATCCTTAAAAATATTTGTACCCTCTGGAAGAACCAGCTTTAAGAGAGAGATTTCAAAACGAACATCTTCTTCTCCAAGAAAATCTAGTTCAGACAACACCCCTTTGCTTAATATATCAAACACCTTTGGATATTTGCTTGACAAGGACAGGTATTGGGATTTTTCTACTGGTTCTTTAAAACCAAAGTTAGATAAGACAAAGGCAAACTTTTCGCTTGAAAATTTATTATTCGAAATAAGAATATCATCTAACTTCGGTTTGTATGATTCTTTCTTATCGTTATAAAGATCTTTGGAAGTTTTACCAGATGGAGTAGTTGCTACTATCTTTCCATCCTCTATATCAATAAGCCCAGTTTCCATTTTCATTTCTGGCTGTTGACCAATAGCCATACTAATTGGTAAGTAAGTTTTTCCTTGTTCCGTATACAAGAAATAATTAACGTCACGAACTCTTCTTGGAATATAATCCTTATTATATTCTCTTACCATCTTAAATACGTCATAGGTTTTTTGTTTGATTGTCCCATCTTTCGTATCATAGACGTCTAACAACCAGTACTCTCCCTGCTCTGGAATATTACTTTTCAAATATGGCACCGCATCCTCTTCTAGAATCCAATACTTATACGTGGCTGATTTTAACTTATAACTTTGTTGGATGATATAGCGTTCTCCATTAACTCTCGTCATTCTTTCTACATTGACACGCGAATCATATTTCTTAGCCTCTTCCGCATCTTTTAACTCCGACTCATTATCCCACTCAATCGCTACTGCCTTGTTGTCATCCATGAATTCATAACTTACAATTTTAGCTCTTGGACTCCACATGACAAACTGAGTAAGTTCATGTCTGCGATATGCCTGATAAGCAAAGTATAGTCCTATGATAGTGAATGCAAGAAGTAGGACTTGAACTAATTTTGATTTCATTATTTTTTTCATTATCTTCCCTCATCAGTGATTTATATAATATCAAAACGCTTTATAGGACTAGTATCCACAACTGCCATATTTAAAAACTCAACATACTTTTCTTTCATCTTATCCTCTTCTTACTTCTCTTCCCCAAATAATACTTTCCCTTGCTTGTATTTTCGTACGGCTAAGAGCCAGCGGATTGGGTTGTTTTGGAACAAGAGTAGTACGACGCTAATTGGGACGATCGTTGCTCCGATGGGTACCATGAACATGGACGGCTCAAACCATTCATGTTCATAGTAGGGAATGAAGGTCCCAGGTATGGCAAAGAACACAACAATAACAAAAACAAATAGAAGAACGAGGATAACAAATAGATACAAGATGATTTTATCGACTGTTGGTTCCTTATCTGGTGACTTCCTCCAAAATTTACTACTTTCAACCGCTTCTTTAAACTGCTCTTCACTTGCTGGGACAAGCGACTTAGCCCCACTGTAGAACAGTTTTTCAAATCCATAAACACTTCCGATAAAAACGAAAAGGATAGCGGCTAGATGGATAGGTGCCATCCACTCACTCAATCTAAAGGGCGCTAGCAAGGAACGAATCCAAATACCGATAATAGCAACTAGCAAGAAAATAAAGAAGACAACCCAAGGCCACTTGGATTTCTTTGAACTGATGGCACCGTCGGTTTCTGACGAGGCGCTAGATTCTGTCGCTAAAGCCTCTCTCGTCTTTGTGTTATAGTAGACGGATTGCTGGCATCCTTGGCCTATATAAATGATTTTTCTCATCTTACATTTCTCCCTCTTTCCCTCGGCTACCGTCCTGTAATGTCTCCATCAGCTCCTTGAACAATCGTTTGCGCGTTTTCATCCGAAAATCATAAACTATATATGTAAGAATACCAATCCCTAACATGTACATAATTAAAAATTGAAAATCAGAAACAGCCAGATAACGATAGGCTGAAAAAATCGTTATTAAAACAAAAATGTAGCCAACTACTGTCAACGCCCTAGATTTTCTCCTAAGTGTTTTGATATTGGCTTTTGTGAGCCGGACTTTTCTAAATCTATCTGTCTTCATGTTGCGTCGGGTAGATTTGGCAAGGAGAATGGTCCCGAAAACCAAAAACAGAGACATCAGGATAAAGAAAATCAGATTGAAAGGGGAGGAGACATCTCCAAAGGTTTGGTTGAGCAACTTCGACAGCCGTTGCAAGGAAAAGACTGCAATAGGGGCTGCAATGGCTGAATAATTCATGCCTTGTTTTGCACTGTAGAATACTTGATTCCCCAAATCATAATAGATAAAAGAGTCCTCCAGAGGGCCCATACTGATTAAATTTTTTACACTTGTGTCCATCTTATTACCATTTCCTAAACTCAATACGGATGTTCAAACAAAGTCCTACTTTCTCTAAAAAGCATCGTGACAACAATTGCCAGCAGTCTAGCCGATTTTTAGCATTTGCCTTCCTAGAGAAAGAAAAGTTTATTAGTATTATAGCATGAACCCCCAGAAAAGGGAAAATATCCCCGGCAGATACCTTTGCTAGGGCCAAGAAAGGCTTCGTCATTTCATAAAAAAGCGAACAAATCCACATTCTAAAAACAGAATGCGAGCTTGTCCGCCTTTTCCTATGTCTCTAAAATAAATAATGTGTTTTCCTCGTCTCATCGTGCCAATCGAATGCGGGTCACAATCCCGTCTGGGTCTACAAGATCCACTTCACTCGAATTTAGCCATTTGATCGGTGCTTCTAGCTCTCGTGCTTGCTTAACGATGTCCAAGAGTTCTTCCTTGCTTTCGACCTCAAGGACATAGTAGGCCAAGCCTGGCAAGCCTTGCTCACGCGGAGCCAACCCTTTTCCAGCCCATTCGTTGACAGCCAGGTGGTGATGGTACTGACCAGCCGCTATCCAACTAGCACTAGGAATGCTAAATTTATCTTCTAGTCCTAACACCTTTTGATAAAACTGGCTCGCCTCACGACTATCCTTCACCGATAGATGGATATGCCCCATTCTCGTCCCTTCAGCTAGGATAAAGGGATCCACCTTTTCCCCTAACTCATAGATGTCCTGTGCCGCAAGGGCTTCGGTCACACCGATAATGCGACCGTCTTCTCGAATATCCCATGAAGACACTGGCTTATCACGGTAGAGTTCAATGCCATTTCCTTCCAAATCCTCTAGATAAATAGCCTCGCTGTATCCATGATCTGCACCCCCAACCAGAGGAATCCGCAAATCACTTAGGTGTTTCAAGACATCTGCCAAGGCTTTTCGTGTCGGCAACAAAATCGCCAGATGGTAGAGCCCATAATGCTCCCTTACTTCGCCAGACTTTTCTGCCTGAATCAAGTGAACCAAGGCTTTTCGACCAAGTCCCAAAATCGCTTCTGTCTCTGTTTGAGATAAAATTTCCAAGCCAATAATCTGGTGATAAAAAGCCGTTTGACTCGTCAAATCCTTGACATTTAAAACCGCCTCTGCTAGATAAATGTGGCTTTGGTATGCATAAGTCATAGGGTGTCTCCTTTTTTGTTGTAACTTTATGTATTACATCAATTATACACTATTGAGATAAAATGTCAACGAAGACAACTCAAAAGAGCTGGAAACCAGCTCTTCTTTTTATTTTACAACAAGCTCGTAGCGAGTTTTGCTGGTGAAAGTTTCCCCTGCTTTGAGAATGACTTGGTCTTTGAGGTTGCTGTGAATGGCATCTGGTAAAGCTTGCGCTTCAAGGGCAATCCCATTGTGCTGCACCATTGGCTGGCCTCCGATGAGTACGCTCTCATCCACAAAGTTTGCTGTGTAGACCACAAAACAAGGGGCCTCTGTCTTGAAAAGTAGGAAACGACCTGAGTTTTGGTCATAAAGGAAACCAGCATTGTCATGGCCTGCAGGAAGGGCAAATGGGTGATCCAAACCAGATACCAACTGGATTTGCTCATCTTCCTCTGCAAAGATGTCCTTCAACAAAGCTCCATTGTAGATGTGTTTAACCACATCACGAGTAGCATCTGGAGTCTTATCTGGAACACCGTCAGGAGCGATTGGGTAAATGCCCTCCGTATTTAGCTGGAAGACATGGCGGTCAATTGTCTGCGTGAAATCACCAGACAAGTTGAAGTAGCTATGATTAGTTGGATTGACAAGCGTATCCTGATCAGTCGTTACCTTATAGCTGATTTCGTAGGCACCAGTTTCTTCCAAGTGATAGCTGATCCAGATCTTAAGATTACCAGGAAATCCTCCTGTCCCGTCTGTACGCTCTGTGTAGAGGGTTAAGCCATGGTCGCTCACTTCGACCAATTCAAACAAGCTTGAATCCCAACCTGTTGAACCACTGTGGTTACAGTTGCTAGCGTTGTTGACTTCAAGATTATAGGTCTGGTCATTGAGCTCAAATGTTGCACCTGCAATGCGGCCCGCTACAGGACCTACACTTGCTCCATGCTTGGGACTATTGCCTACATAGCTATCAAAATCATCAAAGCCCAAGATCACATTGGCAAAATTCCCAGCCTTGTCAGGCGTGACATAGCGCAAGATGGTCGCACCATAAGTCATAACTTCAAGCTGGTAACCACCATCAGTCTCAAAGCGATAAGCCAAGACATCCTTGCCCTCATGATTTCCAAATACACGCTCTGTGTATGCTTTCATTCTTCTCTCCTTTGATCCATTTCTCTTAAGTAAACAAACCATAGAAAGTGTAGTCACCATCTATGGTTGTAGTTTCTATTTTCAGAATCCTTTGTCAGAAAACCTTAAGTATCTTCTTAACAAAAGGGGTTCTTCTATACTTGTTTTATGCTTCCACACGTTCAGTCCATGAAGTCGCTGTTGTTTGAAGAACCTTGTTGAGTTCGTCAATGTTCTCAAATCCAGTTGTACGCAACCACTCACGAGCTGCTGCTTCACCGTCTTTGATGTAGGCTTCAACTGATCCAGACCAGGTTGCACGGCCGCAAAGAACTCCGTTGAAGTTTGCGCCTGATTCGTGGGCAAAGACAAGTGTTTCTTGGAAGAGTTTAGCTGACACACCTGCACTCAAGTAGATATATGGCAAGTTAGTTGCTTCGTCTTGCGCTTTAAAGAAGGCTGCTGCTTCTTCACGTGTATGCACGATTTCACCATCACCAAATCCTTCAACGTATTTGACGTTAACTGGAACTTCCACTTTCAAGACATCGATGTTGAAGCGTGGGTCTGAGAAGACCTTCATAGCACCAATAACCTTGTGTGGTTTTACTTTTGCGTATTCTGCAGAACCTGCGTCAGCGATTTTTTCATCGTAAGCCAAGATTTCAAGGAAGAATGGAATGTCTTCCGCCACACACTCAGAACCGATGCGTTCGATGTAGGCTTGTTTTTCTTGGTTGAGTTCGTCAGCGCTGTCTACGTCATAGTAAAGCAAGAACTTAACAGCATCTGCACCTTGTTCCTTGATACGTTTTGCAGACCAAACGTCCAAGCAGTCTGGCAAGCGTTTGGTGCTTGTTGTATCGTATCCTGTTTTCTCATAAGCAAGGAGAAGACCAGCATTGGCATCAAGCGCTTTTGTAGCTGGAAGTCCGTACTCAGGGTCAAGGAGCATTGATGATGCGTATTTGGTCAATTCATCTGCAACCAATACTTTAAGTTCTTCCATTTGAGCGACTGTTGGCTCTTCCGTTTGGTATTGAGCCATGAGGCGTTTCAAAGCACCACGTTGGTCAAAGGCAAGAGCTGAGATAATGCCGTTCTCGTCAGAGAGTTTTTGCAAGCAAGCTACTTTATTAGGACTTAATTGTAATTTACTCATAGATACTTCCTTATTTCTGATAGTCATGAATGATAACACCTTGTACCACACGGTTTACTGTACCTGTAGGAGACGGTGTATCTGGTTTGTTTTCCACTTTGAGCGAAGTCAAAAGGGCAAAGAGTTGGGCATAAACGATGTAAGGGAAGACATGGTAAATATCGTTCAAGACACCGCCACAACCAAGGGCTACTTCTTTGACATTTTCAAGACCAAAGGCTTGATCACCCAAAAGCACAACACGACGAGCAATCTGATCACCAGCCACTTCACGAACCAAGTCCAAGTCGTACTTGCGAGTGTAGTCTGTCGTTGTACCAAATACCAAAACAACGGTATCTTCGTTGATCAATGATTTTGGACCGTGACGGAAGCCGACTGGGCTCTCATACATGGTCGCCACTTGACCAGCAGTTAATTCCAAAATCTTGAGCTGAGCTTCATGAGCAAGGCCAAAGAAAGGACCTGCACCCAGGTAGATAACACGGTTAAAGTCGAGGTCAACAAGCTCTTTAACATCTGCTGCATTGTCTAGAATCTTACGAGCAAGGCTAGAAACAACTTCAAAACGTTCAGTTTTCACAGCAAATTCTGTAGGATCAAAGACCAAGAGAGCTGTTAGCATCATAGACGTAAAACTAGAAGTCATGGCAAATCCAGCGTCATTGGAAGCAGCTGGTTGCAAGAGTAAGAGATTGTGGTCATCGCCATGGGCTTGAAGTGCCAATTTCCCTTCTGCAGCACATGTAATGGTCACTTGATAGAGGTCGTCAACCAAGGCTTTAGCCAAATCAACCGTCGCCACACTTTCAGGTGAATTCCCACTACGAGCAAAGGAAACAAGGACAGTCGCCACATCTTTTTTCAAATAAGTTTCTGGATTGGCAACAATATCAGTTGTCGCAATAGCATTGAAATTCCATTTGCGTTCGTCATAGACTTCCTTAAAGTATGGTACCAAGGTATCTCCCACATAAGCAGAAGTACCAGCACCCGTCAAGATGACCTTGATATAGTCATGTTTATTCGCAATCCCTTGTAGGAAGGCTGCAATTTCTTCACGTTTTGCTTGATAGGCTTCAAAAGCTTCTTTCCATACATCGGGCTGTTGGTAGATCTCACGAGTCGTGATTTCTGCACCCAGTTCAAGTAATTCTTCTTTTGTGTAATTTAGCATAGAGTTCCTCTAATCTATTGTCGTTTCATTCCTATTGAAAATATGGGAATGGGAGTGACTCCCATTCCCATGTATATTCTATATAAGATGCTCTAAGTCACATCTTATTCGTCTTCGTCATCATCAAAGCCAGCTAACAGATCATTGACTTTTACAATGCTTTCTGCAGCACGGCTCTTATAGTCCGCATCTGCACCTGTAAGGCTTGCATTGATAAATTCAATCACCATTGGAAGATTCATCCCTGCGTAGAGTTCAATGTCGCGGCCTTCCATAATCAAACGGCTTACCACGTTACAAGGTGTTCCGCCGAGAAGGTCCGCAAAGACTAGGAAATCATCCAACCCTTCGATAGCAGCTTCAAATTTTGCAGTAAATTCTTCTGGACCATCTTCTGGAAGAAGAGCCACTGCATGAATGTTGTCCTGTGGACCCATGATCATTTCTGTGCTACCTTTAAGTTCTTCACAGAAACGACCATGACTCACCAAAATTAATGATTTACTCATAAATTATGCGCCCATTCCAAGCAAGAATTTACCGATGAATGAAAGACCTACTGCAAGAACGATAATGATACCGATCGCTTTAGTAGAGTTCATACCTTTCTTACCAAGCAACCAGAAGATAAAGGCAGTAAAGATTGCTGGAAGCAAGCGTGGGAAGATTGAGTTCAAGATGTCTTGGAAGTCAATCATCTTTTCACCGATTGGCAATTTGTAAGAAATCTCAAAGTTGATCATTGTCGCTACAAGAGCACCCATCATGAAGACACCAAGTACAGATGCAGCATCAATCAAAGCTGTCAAAGTACTTTGCATGTTGTTGATAAGGTTAACCCCTTCTTTGTAGGCAAATTCCAATTGTTTCCAACGGAAGATGTCATAAGCAACTGCAACTGCGATCCAAAGGAAGATACCCCATGGTTGGCCAGCGATCGCCATAGTTGCTGCGATAGATCCCATGATAGCAGGCACAAGTGAACCAAAGATAGTATCTCCAAGAGGAGCGAATGGTCCCATCAAACCTGTCTTGATACCGTTAACGGCATCTTTTGAACCCACACCATCTTTTTCTTCCATGGCAAGGTCAAAACCAGCGATAATAGTGTGGAAGAATGGTGAAGTATTGAAGAATTGAGTATGAACTTTCATCATTTCTTTCAATTCAGGAGTTCCATCCCCATACATTTTACGTAATTGTGGCAAGATCATGTAAAGGTAACCAGAAGCTTGCATACGTTCGTAGTTCCAACCTAATTGGAAAGTAAACAAGCTACGTTTGTTGATTTGATTAAAATCTTCTTTTGTTAGTTTGTAATTAGAATTCGTCATCTTCGATTTCCCCACTTTCTGATGGTGTAGAAGGTGCTGCTACAGCAACTTTTTGGCTGTTCTTGAAGTGAACAACTGCAAGGAAGATACCCACGATAGAGATACCGATCATAGACAATCCTTTGAAGTTGTTAACAAAGCCAATTTTTTCAGCAACTTCAGCAGGAAGAGTGCCAATGATTCCAGCAACTGCTCCACCAAGACTTGTTACGTTTGAGTAAAGAACAGTCAACATAGCTGTCAAACCGAATCCCATAGCAAGGTAGTGAAGGTTACGTTTAACTGGAAGGTAACGAAGCAAGATAGCGAATCCAAGACCTGGAAGCATACGACCTGCAAGTGTCAAACCGTCTGCAACCCATTGGTATTCTTTAACAAGGTCTACTACTGATTGTACGAAAGCACCACCAAAAGCAAGAGCGAAGAATACTGGAAGGGCACGTGAAAGAGCCCATGGAAGCGCACCAAGTAGGTAGTTGCGTTCGATACCTTTGTAGTCAAAGCGTTCGATCGCAGCATCAATACGGTGTGCAAAGAAAGTAGTTGTCATACGTCCAAGAACGTCGAAGTATGTCAAAAGTGCTGCTACTGGTACAGCGATTGTTGTAATCGCAAGATCTGTATCAATACCTTGAGAGATAGAGAATGCTGTTGCAAGAACCGCACCAGAAGTTGCGTCGATACGAGAAGCACCACCGAAGGTACCAACCCCAAGAACGAACAACTGCAAGCTACCACCGATAAACAAACCAGTTGTCACATCTCCCATGATCAAACCGGTAATGAAACCAGCGAATACAGGGGAACCTGCAGATGAAACGATTGTCAACTCATCACAGATTTGATAAGCTGAGTACAAAGTGAGAAGTAAAATTTGCCACCATTGTATCATAACAATGACCTCCTAAAAATTTTTTCCTATTTTAATAAGCTCAAAAAGTCTGAAACTGGATCATTTGGAACCATTTGAGCAGTGAGTTTCACACCTTTTTCTGCTAGTTTGTGGAAATCTTCCACATCCTTGTCTACCACGTTAATAGAACGTGTGATAGAGCGAGTTTCTGGTGTTTGAGACATATTGCCGACGTTGAGTGTTTCAAGCGGAACACCTGCTTCGACCAAACCAAGGAAACGGTCTGGTTTACGTGCAACGATAAAGAGACGTTGGCTATCGTATTTACCAGCAAGGATATTTGCTGCTGCTTTCTCAACTGGCAAGATACTGAGTTTCACACCTGGTGGTGTCGCAAGTTTCAAACCACTCTTTTCAATATCGTTGTTAACAACTTCGTCGTCTACAACCATAATGCGTGAAACATTTAGTTTTCCAGCCCAAAGATTGGCTACTTGACCGTGGATCAAACGTCCATCGATACGGCATCCTACAATTGTCATAAGTTTTCCCCCTTTATGTGTTTTAGTGTAGGTTTACGAGTTAAGTGAATCTCTTCTTTATATTCGCCCTCAGTTTCAAAGATAATGATGCGGTTAGCACCTTCCTTGAGATAACTATGAGGGATATAAAGTGAGAGGGTCGGGCCGACGTTCCAGAAACGCCCTAGGTGACGCCCGTTGACAAAGGCAACTCCCTTACCAAACTCAGACAAGTCTAAGTAGGTATCCTTTGGCTCTTCGACCGTAAAGTCGAAAGCGTAAAAGGCTGGTTGTCCTTCTGTCCATCCTTTTGAAAAATCAATCTTCTCAGGATTATCCAATGGAAGTGGATATTGTTTCCAATTTAACATGAAGTGTAGATCCTTGCAGACACCTGTACGAATTCCTTTACGTTGCGTATCTGCCAAGAACTTATGTCCGTAGTTGACACGCCCCATATTTTCGATCAAGATGTCAATCTCTGAAAAGCCTTCTCGGTTGCCCTGACAGTAGATGTCTTCACCAATCTCTGTCTGGTATTGAGTAGCAATCCATTGACCATCTACAAAGAGCTGAGCTCGGTCACGCCCATCGATGATACGGAGGCGTTCCTCTTCTGCATCCCAACTTGCCTCAGTACGATAGAGAAGGTAGCCATAACTTTGACCAAGTTCTTCCATCGCTTTTGGATAGAGGCTTTCAGTAGGACTAGAGAGACTGTCTAGGGTTTCAAACAAGGAAACTTTTTCGACTAGTGGAATGGATTCCAATTCCATGCTTTCCTTATAGAGTGGTTCCAACTGTGGATACTCTGGGAAGTGTGTTGCCATCATCTTCTTGACTGCTAGGTATTTAGCAGTTGGATTTCCTTCTTCATCGAGAAGGGCATCATAGTCATAAGATGTGACTTGTGGCAAATCCAGAGTTCCTCGAGCCGAGCAACCATTCATGAAACCAAAGTTTGTGCCTCCATGGAACATGTAGAGGTTGATAGAGCCTTGTTCCAATACCTCTCGAACAGCTTCTGCCAATTCTTTAGGATCCCGTGTGATGATGGGTTCTTTCCAACGGTTAAACCAGCCATCCCAGAATTCCATACACATGAGGGGCCATTTTTTGCCATACTCATCAAAGAATTCCTGCATCTGTGAAAAGTTGTACGGAGCTTTAGAACCGAAGTTCCCTGTCACAAAGAGGTCATCTTCGATCAAGGTTCCGGCCTTCAGAGTAGCTCTCCATGGACCATCTGAAGTAAAGAGTGGGCAATCAATCCCTCGGTCTTCCATCAATTTCCGAATCGCTCGTAGATAAGACTTATCTTCTCCATAAGAGCCATATTCATTTTCGACTTGCATCATAAGAATGTTTCCGCCATTATCCAACAAGCGAGGCACAAGCCTTGGCAATAATTGGTCATAATAGCGAGCAACAGCCTCGATGTAGGCCGGGTCAGACGAGCGAATTCGCACGTCCTTGGTCAAGAGCCAAGCCGGCAAGCCACCAAATTCCCATTCCGCACAGATAAATGGAGACGGGCGTACAATGGCATAGAGACCCAAATCTTGTGCAATTTGAAGAAATCTCTCCAAATTTCTGGCACCTTCAAAATCAAACTCCCCTTCAACAGGTTCGTGTAAATTCCAAGCCACATAGGTCTCGACTGTATTAAAGCCAAGCGCCTTTAAGTTATAGAGAGAATGATACCAATCCTCTGCTGGAATCCTAAAATAATGAATGGCGCCGGACAAAATCTTGAACGGTTTTTCGTCTAAATAGAAATCGTCCTCAATTTTAAATCTGGTCATGTTATTACCTCTGACGAATTAAGTTTGCGCTTTCATTTATTATAATATTAACTATAATCAAATCTTTTGCATTTGTCAATAGGTTTTAGAAAATTATTTAAAATTTTTCTATTTTTTTACTTACCGTTTACCGAAATTATCTAAAAATAGCATGAAAACGATCTTTTTATGTATGATAATTCACAAGAACATCAAATGAATTTTTTTACATGTAAAATAACATTTTTAGTCTATTATTTTAATTTTTTGACCTTAATACTACTCTTTTCTCTATATTTGTGGTAAAATCAAAATTGGAGAAAGAGAATCGAGGTGAAATTTATGGCTATTCCTAAATACCAATATATTAAAGATGAATTAAAAAATAAAATCATCTCTGGTCAATTTGCAAGTGGAGATAAATTTTATACAGAAGCCGAATTGATCGCGATGTACGATGTGAGTTCAATCACAGTTGTTCGTGCCTTGAACGACCTTGCTAAAGACGGCTACATTGTCCGCCAACAAGGTAAAGGTACTTTCGTTTCACGTGCCCGTAAGCACAAACTCGTTGAGTTTTCAGATGTCGAAATCTTTGAAACAAAAGACGATAAAGTTACTGTCCTTTCTATCGAGCGCGGAAACAAACTTGAATATTTAGATAAACTTGGACTACGTGGAGATCAATTCTACTATAAGATTGAACGTATTCGTCAGACAAACGACGTGACATACATCTACCACACATCTTATATTCCTGAGCAATACATCAATGCCAACTATCCAAATCTTGACTATTATAGCTCTATCTATACACGTTTCAAATTGGATTACCGCATTCACATGAGTGATGAACATTTTGAGGAAATCAACGAAATCGCATTCCCAACTCCAGAGCATGCTGCTTCTGTACTCGGAATCGATACACAATTCCCAACTGTATTCCAAACGAAGACTACAAAATTTGAGGCCACTGGCCAAGTCCTTGCCTATAGTGAAACTTATAAGCGAGCAGACTACTACAAAATCAAATTCATCTCATGTAACCGAGGTCATTAAGAAAAAGCCTGAGCCTAGCTCAGGCTTTTTCTCTATTCATTATAGCACGAGAAAGAAGCTGTGAAAACGCTATGAAGGGCTCTTATTTAATTAGTAGCATTTTTACTAAAAACAAGGTAAATTTTCGTTTGGTTTTTCCTCGGTTTTATCCCTTATTAGCAAATTTCTCCTAAATCTTATGATTTCCTCTATTTATTATAGTTCTTATATAAACCCACTTGACATTTTACTCCTTAGATAATAAAATAAAATTGGTTTTATGTAAACGCTATCATATATGATAATAACAAGGAGGTTTTGTCATGAAACTAGAAAAGAAACAGCGCTTCTCCATTCGTAAATACGCGGTTGGGGCAGCTTCTGTACTTATAGGATTTGCTTTTAGCGCCCAAGTCGTATCTGCCGACGGGATTACTCCAGCTCCAACAGCTGAAGAAACTGTTCAAACTATTCAGGAGAGTCCTCAAGCAGTCAAGGAAGCTGTAGACTCCAAGGTTCCAGAAAAACTGGAAGAAAAGGCTGACAAACCTGTAAAAGAGGAGGTCAAAGAAGACCAGGAGGCTCCTCGAACAGTTGCTCCAACAACAGAAGAGTCAAGCGCACCAGTTGTGACAGAAAATGCTACTCCAACTCCTACTGCCGAGAAAGAAAGCCCTGCCCCAGCTGAAACTCCTGCTGAAAGCACTTCTTCAGAAAAGAAAAATGAAGCCGTCACACCTGCAGTAGCCACTCCTAGCACGGAACGAGCAGCTCAGGTAAATGAAAAACTGGCAAAACGAAAAATGATCTCAATCGACGCTGGACGCAAGTATTTCTCTCCAGACCAACTCAAAGAAATCATCGACAAAGCCAAACACTACGGCTATACTGATCTTCATCTACTAGTTGGAAATGACGGCATGCGTTTTATGTTGGACGACATGACGATCAAAGCGAATGGCAAAACCTATGCAAGCGACGATGTCAAACGTGCACTCGAAAACGGAACTGATGCCTACTACAAGGATCCAAACGGCAACCATTTGACAGAAAGTCAGATGACGGACTTGATCAACTACGCTAAAAATAAAGGTATTGGCCTCATTCCAACTGTAAACAGCCCTGGTCACATGGATGCGATTTTGCATGCCATGAAAGAACTAGGCATCCAAAAACCGAACTTCAACTACTTTGGTAAGGAATCTGCTCGTACCGTTGACCTTGATAACAAGGAGGCTGTTGCATTTACCAAAGCTCTGATCGACAAGTATGCTGCTTACTTCGCTGGCAAATCTGACATCTTCAATATCGGACTAGACGAGTACGCCAATGATGCTACAAACGCCAAAGGCTGGAGCGTTCTTCAAGCCTACAAGTGGTATCCAGAAGATGGATTCCCTGACAAGGGTTATGACAAATTTATCGCCTACGCAAACGACCTTGCTCGCATCGTCAAATCTCACGGCCTCAAACCAATGGCCTTTAACGATGGTATCTACTATAATAGCGACACTAGCTTTGGAACCTTTGACAAAGATATCATCGTTTCTATGTGGACTGGTGGATGGGGCGGATACGACGTCGCTTCTTCTAAACTTCTAGTTGAAAAAGGCCACCAAATCCTTAATACCAACGATGCTTGGTACTACGTCCTCGGACGAAATGCCGATGGCCAAGGCTGGTACAACCTCGACCAAGGACTCAATGGTATCAAGAACACTCCAATCACTTCTGTACCAAAATCTGATGGAGCTACTATCCCGTTCATCGGGGGTATGGTAGCTGCTTGGGCGGATACCCCATCTGCACGCTATTCACCATCACGCCTCTTCAAACTCATGCGTAGCTTCGCAAATGCCAATGCTGAATACTTCGCAGCTGATTATGAGTCTGCTGAACAAGCTCTGAAAGAAGTCCCAACAGACCTTAACCGCTATACTGCAGAAAGTGTCGCAGCTGTAAAAGAAGCTGAAAAAGCCATTCGCTCACTCGATAGCAACCTCAGTCGCGCCCAACAAGACACGATTGACCAGGCAATCGCGAAACTCCAAGAAGCTGTCAGCAACTTGACCTTCACACCAGAAGCTCAAAAAGAAGAAGACGCGAAACGCGAAGTTGAAAAGCTTGCCAAGAACAAAGTAATCTCTATCGATGCTGGACGTAAGTACTTCACGCTCGACCAACTCAAACGTATCGTAGACAAAGCGAGCGAGCTCGGCTACTCTGATGTGCATCTTCTCCTAGGAAACGATGGACTTCGCTTCCTCCTTGATGACATGACCATCACAGCTAACGGAAAAACTTATGCAAGCGATGATGTCAAGAAGGCTATCATAGAAGGAACAAAAGCTTACTACGATGATCCAAATGGTACCACTCTTAGTCAAGCTGAAATCACTGAATTGATCGAGTACGCAAAATCAAAAGGTCTTGGACTAATTCCAGCAATCAACAGCCCAGGTCACATGGATGCCATGCTTGTCGCTATGGAAAAATTAGGTATCCAAAATCCTCAAGCCAACTTTGACAAGGTATCCAAAACAACCATGGACCTCGAAAACGAAGAGGCCATGAACTTTGTCAAAGCCCTCATCGGCAAGTACATGGACTTCTTTGCAGGCAAAACTAAGATCTTCAACTACGGTACAGACGAATATGCCAATGATGCCACCAACGCTCAAGGCTGGTACTACCTCAAATGGTATGGACTCTATGGCAAGTTTGCTGAGTACTCTAACACTCTTGCTGCTATGGCCAAAGAAAGAGGCCTTCAACCAATGGCCTTCAACGATGGTTTCTACTACGAGGACAAGGATGATGTTGAGTTTGACAAGGATGTCATCATCTCTTACTGGTCTAAGGGATGGTGGGGTTACAACCTTGCATCTCCTCAGTACCTGGCAAGCAAAGGCTACAAATTCCTTAACACCAACGGAGACTGGTACTACATTCTCGGCCAGAAACCTGAAGATGGTGGTGGTTTCCTCAAAAAAGCAATTGAAAATACTAAAAAAACACCATTTAACCAGCTTGCATCTACCAAATATCCTGAGGTAGACCTTCCAACCGTCGGAAGCATGCTTGCTATCTGGGCAGACAGACCAAGTGCTGAGTACAAGGAAGAAGAAATCTTTGAACTCATGACTGCCTTTGCAGACAATAATAAAGACTACTTCCGCGCTAACTACAATGCCCTCCGTGAGGAACTTGCTCAAATCCCTACTAACTTGGATGGATACAGCAAGGAAAGCTTGGATGCCCTAAATGCAGCGAAAGAAGCTCTCAACTACAACCTCAACCGTAACAAACAAGCCGAGTTAGACGCTCTCGTAGCCAAACTCAAAGCAGCCCGCCTAGGCCTCAAACCAGCAGCAACCCACTCAGGAAGCCTCGATGAAAATGAACTAGCTGCCAATGTTGAAACCAAACCGGAACTCATCACAAGAGCAGAAAAGATTCCATTTGAGGTTATCAAAAAAGAAAATCCGAACCTCCCAGCTAAGCAAGAAAAGATTGTCACACCAGGTGTAGATGGCGAACGCACTCATTACATCTCTGTCCTTACTGAAAATGGTAAACAAACAGAAACCGTTCTAGATAGCCAAGTAACCAAAGAACCTGTGACCCAAGTGGTTGAAATCGGTGCCCCTATTACTCACAAAGGGGATGAAAGTGGCCTTGCTCCAGCTGCCGAAGCGAAACCAAGACTAGATATCCAAGAAGAAGATATTCCGTTCACTACCGTGACACGTGAAAATCCACTCTTGCTCAAAGGGAAGACTCAAGTCGTTACTAAAGGCGCTAACGGTCGTCGCAGCCATTACTACTCTGTAAGCACTAGTGCTGACGGTAAGGAAGTGAAAACTCTTGTAGATAGCCTTGTGACTCAAGAAGCAGTGACCCAAGTTATTGAAATCGGAACCCTTGTAACCCATGTAGGAGACGAACACGGTCTTGCTCCAGCCGCAGAAACAAAACCAAGACTGGATATCCAAGAGGAAGAAATTCCATTCACTACTGTGACACGTGAAAATCCTCAATTACCAAAAGGACAAACGCAAGTTGTTACTAAAGGGGCTAACGGCCACCGTACTGCCTTCTACTCTGTAAGCACTAGTGCTGATGGAAAAGAAGAAAGAACGCTTGTCAATAGCGTGGTAACACAGGAAACGGTCACTCAAGTTGTTGAAGTCGGCACTGCCGTTGAGAAAGCTGAGAAAGCTGAGCAAACTGCACCAACTACTGCCAAAGCAGATGAAAAACAACTCCCTGCAACAGGAAGTCAAGACTCTGCAGGCTTGGTCGCAGCAGGACTCATGGCGACTCTAGCAGCCTACGGACTCACTAAGAGAAAAGAAGATTAACCCCCTTCGACAAGCATACAAAAAAGCGAGATTTAATCTCGCTTTTTATTGTTAGGATTAATCACCAAGTCCGATACGTTCAAAGATATCATCCACACGTTTAGTGTAGTATGCAGGGTTGAAGATTTCGTCGATTTCCTCTTGAGTCAGGCGTGATGTCACTTCTGGATCTGCTTCGAGAAGCGGTTTAAAGTCTACTTGATTATCCCAAGAGTAGGCTGTTTTTGGTTGCACCAAGTCATAGGCTTGCTCACGGGTCATGCCTTTCTCAATCAGGGTTAACATGGCACGTTGGCTAAAGATCAGACCAAACGTAGAATTCATGTTGCGGATCATGTTTTCTGGGAAGACCGTCAAGTTCTTGACGATATTGCCAAAACGGTTAAGCATATAGTCGATCAAAATAGTCGTATCTGGTGTGATGATACGCTCAGCTGATGAGTGAGAGATATCACGTTCGTGCCAAAGAGCCACGTTCTCATAGGCTGTCACCATGTGACCACGGATAACACGCGCCAGACCAGTCATATTTTCAGAACCGATTGGGTTGCGTTTGTGAGGCATTGCAGATGAACCTTTTTGCCCTTTGGCAAAGAACTCTTCCACTTCGCGCTGCTCAGACTTTTGCAAACCACGGATTTCAGTTGCCATACGCTCGATAGAAGTTGCGATGCTGGCAAGAACTGCAAAATACTCAGCGTGAAGGTCACGAGGAAGCACCTGTGTAGAGATTTCTTGAGCACGGATACCCAATTTGTCGCAGACGTATTTTTCAACGAATGGTGGAATGTTGGCAAAGTTCCCAACCGCACCAGAAATCTTACCAGCTTCTACACCAGCAGCCGCATGCTCGAAACGTTCGATATTGCGCTTCATTTCGCTGTACCAAGTGGCCAATTTAAGACCAAAAGTTGTCGGCTCAGCGTGCACACCGTGGGTACGACCCATCATGATGGTGAACTTGTGCTCCTTAGCCTTGTCAGCGATGATGTTGGTGAAGTTTTCAAGGTCACGACGGATGATGTCATTGGCCTGCTTGTAGAGGTAACCATAGGCAGTATCCACCACGTCGGTAGAAGTCAAACCATAGTGAACCCACTTGCGCTCTTCACCAAGAGTTTCAGAAACCGCACGCGTGAAAGCCACCACATCATGGCGCGTCTCCTGCTCAATCTCCAAAATACGGTCGATGTCAAAGTCCGCCTTTTCGCGAATCAAAGCCACATCTTCCTTAGGGATTTCCCCCAACTCAGCCCATGCCTCGTCAGCCAAGATTTCCACCTCAAGCCAAGCACGGTATTTATTTTCTTCACTCCAAATGTTCGCCATTTCAGGGCGAGAGTAACGGTTAATCATTGTTAAAATATTAAGGGCAACAAGAAGCAACTGAGTTTTAGGAAATAAACGATGGACATTTGTCCCCGAGGCGTTTTATCTATATTCTTAGCTTTTCGTCCAGGTTCAGTTGTACTTGCTTGTGCCAGTCCTTTCTATAAAAAATTTATAATTATTTATTACTAGTAGTAGTCATAATCGTCTTCATCATAAAAGTCATCCTCCCATGAATGTTTATAGACCTCTCGATTATCTTCAATAATTTCAAAATATGGTTCTTCCTCATCCTCAATAACAGGATTAAAGTCTTCACCAAAACAAACTCTAATTTCTCGCTTTATTTTAACTAACAGTTCACCTGAAGCACGAATAATACTCGGTGGAGATGTTATTTCTTCTTTAGTATCATCATCTCGCCCCCAGTATTCATAGTATTCACATTCAATATTACAGTCAAATGTAGCCAAGTATTCAACTTGATATAAACCTTCACCAAGATCATTCAAACTGATTTTATCAATAGAAGATAGATTAGTAAAATTATCTATTTCATAAAAATCGTATGCATCATCTGGCTCTAATCCATCACCCTGAACTTCTTCAATCTCTCTCTCTAAAACTCTAACAAAATTTAATGCTTCATCTTCAATGGTTTCTTTCAAAGATTTATATTTAATTTCCGAAATAGTTGAACTACCAAACTTAGTTTCTAACTGTCCATTTAATTCATATAAAAAGTCAGATAATTTTAGCTTTTTTATTTTCTTCCCTACTATATCTTTAAATTCCATTAAAATCTCATACCTTGGTCTTTTGGAATCTGTACGCTTCCTTTTCTTATTTACTTCTTCCCCCTCTATAATTTCATTCCAATCCTCTTTAGTATCATCTGAAACAAATATAACTGGTTTAGACTGAGATTGAGCATGTTTTAATATTTGTTTCCAAATTATTAAATCCCCATATACTTGAATACTTTGTTTTTCTTCTGCATCCATATAACCTGGTGGAATAGAGGCCGAATATCTTAATTCTCCCTCACTAATTATGTCCATAAGTTCGGGAAACGAGTAATCATCGCCTATTGTAAAATTATTCTCAATAAATTCTTTCAGATTATCTTGTTCAATTTGATTAGTTATTTCAGTAATACGAGCTTCTGTCTCATCCTTAAGCTTATCTTCAAAATCAATAAAAATTTTAGAATTTTCTATATCAGCAAGTTTCAAAGTAAAATTACTAACCTCTGTTTTAAATTCTTCAATAAACTCGGACGAAAAGTAAGGATGGGTTTGTCTGTTTCCGAATTGTTGTTCAAAGTTCTTAATCGCATTGTTAGTATCAGTTATGATTCTTTTTATCATTTCTTGTTGATAAATAATCTTTGCAAAAAATCCAATACTATCATTCTTATTAAAAACATTTTGATAACCTAATGTTTGTTTTTTTATTATGATTTCACGGTCTTTATCATATTCAAACTTAACATGATTGGGCAAAAATATCCTGTCCTTAAAATGATAATTACATTTTTCAAGAATTTCAACCGCCGAATTTGTGCTGTAAAAATATAATTCTAAAAGTGACGATGTGTCAAAAACAAGAATTGCATTCTCATACATGAAATCTTCATCTGTTTCATATAGTTTACTTATTTCATTCCAGTTCATACCCTTCCTCCTAAAACTCCTCCACCTCATCCGGCACATCACTAAACAAAGTCACATGCCCCATCTTGCGGTTGGGCTTCGCTTCTATTTTACCATACAGGTGGAGGTGGGCGCTTGGATTTTCTGCGACATATTTTTCAGCAGCCTCGACGTGTTGGCCGAGGACGTTGAGCATGACTGCAGGCGCATGCAATTTGATAGCTGGTAATGGTGCTCCGAGAACGCCCAAGATATGGGTATCAAACTGGGAGAAGTCGCAGGCTTCGATAGAGTAGTGCCCAGAGTTGTGTGGTCGTGGGGCAATCTCGTTGACAATGATGTCATCAGCCATCGCAAACATTTCCACGCAAAGAGTTCCAGACAGATTAAGCTGTTCTGCGATTCGCACAGCCATAGCTTTGGCTTTTTCAGCTAGACTTTCTGAAATGCGGGCTGGCACAATGGTTTTTGAAAGAATGTTGTTGCGGTGGATATTTTCCTGAACCGGAAAAACTGTCACGTCCTTGCCATTACCAGACACGATGACAGAAATCTCAAGGTCAAAGTTGACGAATTCTTCTAAGACGCAGTCTGCTGAGTCGGCTAGCGCATAGGCTTCTTCCAAGTCTGCTTCTGAGCGAATGACCTTTTGTCCATGCCCATCGTAGCCACCAGTCGCAGTCTTGAGGACATAGTTTTTCGATAGGTCAATATCTGCCAAGTCTTGGCTTGAAGTCACAACCTTGTAGGGTGCCACAGTGACTTGGGCCTTGTTTGAGAGAAAGTCCTTTTCAAAGATGCGATTTTGAGAAATGCGGAGTAGGTCTGTCCCTTGAGGGAGCTGACCATTCTTGATAACAGCATCAAGACCGTCAGCATCGACATTTTCAAACTCATAGGTAAGGACATCGCAACGCTCAGCCAACTGGCGAAGGGCGTTCACATCGTTATAGGGAGCCACGATAATTTCCGCCACGCGAGAGGCTGGACAATCCGCCGCAGGATCCAGCGCGATAACCTTGTGCCCCATGTAGATAGCAGAAATGGCCATCATCTGACCCAGCTGACCACCACCGATAATTCCGATTGTTTTAGATGAGCTCATTTGTAGACTCCTCTGCGATTTTCCCTTGTTCTTCTGCAAAATCTGCCAATGCTGTCGCGATAGCCTGATCCTCTACTGAAAGAAGACGGAGGGCAAACAGGGCCGCATTTATCGCACCAGCTTCACCGATAGCCATTGTCGCCACAGGCACGCCACCCGGCATCTGTACGATAGAGTAGAGCGAGTCCACGCCACTAAGAGCACGTGATTTGACTGGTACACCAATGACTGGAAGGGTTGTTTTGGCAGCTACCATACCTGGCAAATGAGCTGCACCACCAGCACCTGCGATAATGACCTTGATGCCACGGCTACGTGCTTCTTCCGCATGTCTGAACATGAGATCTGGTGTGCGGTGAGCAGAGACAACTTTCTTTTCGTAGGCTACACCGAAGCGGTCTAGGATTTCGGCGGCTTTTTGCATGGTTGCCCAGTCGGATTTTGAGCCCATGATAATGGAAATTACTGGTTTCATAGTTAATATCCTTTTCTTTCCTTTCTTTTTTCAATCACCTTAAGTTGTGAGGGACGGCAGCAGCCACCAAAGGTGTCTCATGCCTAAATCGGAAGCCCAAGGTCTTCCGATTTCCCTGAACGATTGGCTTATCATCCAATCGTTCTTTCACAACGGCGGTGATTGCTCTATATTAGCTCGCTAATGCTCGCAAATCAAACGACCATTATCGTATTTAGCGACTTCGTCGCGTTATTCTTATATCTTTACTTAATTGCCTTGCTTCCGATATCGGTTCGGTAGAAGAGGCCTTCTGTTTTTTGTTTGTCGAGTTCCTTGTAGATGGTATCTTGGGCTTCTTTCACGGTGTCTGCTGTGGTAACTAGCATATAAACTCGTCCGCCGTTTGAGAGCAGTGCTCTGCTATTTTCCGCAAACTTAGCTCCTGCATAGTAGGTGATGATATTGCCTTCTGTCTTAGCTGGCAACTCTAGGCCCTTTGCATAATCCAGCGGGTAACCATTGGACGCGACAACCACACCCAGAGTCACGCCCTTGTCCGTCCACGTGATGTTCGGCTCCTTGCCATCGAGAATATCCGTGATATTTTGCGCAAAGTCAGATGTCAGACGAGGCAAGATAATTTGCGTTTCTGGATCTCCAAAACGAGCGTTGAACTCGATGACCTTAGGGCCATCAGCTGTCAAGATAAGCCCTGCGTAAAGAATACCAAGATATGGACGACCTTCTTTGATCATCCCTTCAAGGACTGGCTTGACAATGGTGTCAACCGCCGTATCAACCACGCTCTGTGGCAAGTGAGGAACTGGCGCATAGGCACCCATCCCACCAGTGTTAGGACCCTTGTCGCCATCGTAAGCACGTTTGTGATCCTGAGCCGTCGGCATGATGTAGAACTTGTCCCCATTGACAAAGGCAAAGAGAGAGAACTCTTCTCCGTCAAGGAATTCCTCGATGACCACTCGCGCCCCCGAGTCACCGAATTTATTGTCCAAAAGCATCTCGTGAGCAGCTTCTACTGCTTGCTCGACTGTCTCAGCAACGACGACACCTTTCCCAAGGGCCAAACCGTCTGCCTTGACTACGATAGGCGCCCCCTGCTTTTCGATATAAGCCTTGGCCTCCTCGAAATCTGAAAATGTGCCATAGGCTGCTGTCGGAACGTCATATTTGACCATGATTTCCTTAGCAAAATCCTTGGACCACTCCAGCTCCGCTGCAGCCCTAGTCGGACCAAAAGCCTTGAGACCAGCTTGGTTAAAATCATCCACGATACCAGCAGCAAGGGCATCATCTGGCCCGATGAAGGTCCAAGCAATATCGTTGGCTTTTGCAAACTCAATTAACTTAGAATGTTCGGAAATAGAGATATTTACCAATTCCAAACCATCCAGAGTCATCCCGTCATTTCCAGGAGCTACAAAGACATTTTCAACGTCTTTTGATTCAAGCAACTTCTTAGCAATCGCATGTTCACGACCACCCGATCCGACAACTAACAGTTTCATCTCTCAACCTCTTTTGCGAATTATTTACTAATATTATATCATAAACGTTCGTTTTAATCCAATGGCTATCATAAATATCTGATTATTAGTAGAATCGAATTCCTATACTATAGCTGAAGTATTTCCAAAGAGTAATATTACTTAACTATTTTACACAGATATTTCAACTTTCCTTCACTCATAGCTAATAATGCTCCACCTTAGAAATATTCATAGAAACACCAAAAAATTCAAATCCCTATTTATTCTGGTTCTAATTCCTAAGTCTTTTATCCAATTTCCCAATTTAAACTAGGATTATTTATATTCATGTTAATGGTCTCAAGATAAATACACAAGCAATACAAGATTAAATATATTTTTCTATTTATAGATAAGCAAAAAGCAGACACCTTAAAATTAGTATAATAATTAACAATCATTAAACTGATAGTTTTTTGATACTTAAAAATAGAAAAAGCCTAGCATATGCTAAGCTTCTAAGAAATTACGATATACAACAATCAATCTTCGAATCCAGATAAAAAGAATGCCTCCGATGCGAATAGAGAATAGGTGGATTAGAAAATGGAGTTACTAAAACCAACTTGTAAAAATTCTAAAAAGAAAAGGTCTTAGCTTTGTATCAAAGTAACCTAAAAATCTGGTAATCAATACTTTATTTGAGGGATAGTAATTTTTGATTGATTTTTATACTTAATTTTTTGATTCGTATTATTGTCTATAATCAAACCTTCCCAATTATCAAGATTAATGCTTTTGTATAATGAATCACTTAAAATTTTATTTTTAACATAATACGCTCGTGGATAATAAGTTTCAATAATATGTTTAACAAAACTATTAAAACAAATCGGCCCTGAGACAGATAATCTTGTATTAGAATTCTGAAGATGCATATGGCTTGCAGGGTGCAACTCTGTATCATTTCCCAAATCAAAATCAAGCCTTATAGCAGTTCGCATTAATAACTTATCTTTTTCGTAAATACCTATTGAAATGTCATTCAATAGTTCATTTAATGCTTCACCTTCATATTCCTTGTATAACTTATTTAATGGGCATGGTACATAAGAAAAATTTTGTTTTAATAATTTTCCTCTTCCATTAAAAATTAACGAACATCGTATTACACTATTATCAAACAAAAGCATTTGAAAACTTTTTGCTTCTATAATTTTTTCATATGAATCAATTGATAAAAAATTACTCTCATTCACTCCTGAAACTTTTTTACTCCAACATACATTATACATAATCTCCTTTGATTTAATATCTGATTCAATATCTATTACTGGATAAATTTTCTCCTTAGCAAATCCAGAATCCTCCAATAAATCAATAGTATTTTTCATTTGATCATAGTGCAGTTTAACTGTTTTAGGAGATTTTTTATAATTTGAATTTTTTTCATCAGTCATATTGAGTAAACTTTCCTAATTCTTCAAGATACTCCTCATTTAGCTCCCCAGAGGCAATCATCTTCTTCAACTCTTCAATCATCTTCATTGCCTTATGATCATTTTGATTTAGCTCTCTATGAACTCTTCTCATTTTCTTAATTTGTTCATCAGTAGGAACTTTAAATTGTAAATGATAATTATTAGAACGACATTTGTTTATTTCTTCCATTAACTGTTCCATTCCATCACCTACACCAGTAATACAAACCCAAGCTTTAGATCTTGTAATGGCTGTAAAGATCGCATTTCTCTTCTTTATAAGTTCTGGACCTGATATGCAGTAATCGGCATTAACTACATATACTACTGCTGATTCATTCCCTTTTGCTCTATAGATACTAGAACAAGTGACATAGCCTTTCTCTTTGAAAGTATCTCGATCTGTTGTCACACCAGCTAAATTACTAGAAATTGACCTTTTAAGTAACGAATCCTGTAATTTATAATACTCTTTCTTCGATGTATAGGCATCTGGAAAAATTACCAAAATATCTTCAGGCAAGAGCTCATCCTCAGCAATATTTTTTTGAATCTGTTCTGCAATATATTCATATTGTTCAAACATTGAATCAAATTTATTAATAATAATTGAATTTTCTGGAGTAATTTCTAATTCATCAAAATATCTAGGTGATGATTCTAATTTTCTTTTTAACGAAACCGTCTGTCCAGCTCTTAAACTACCTTCTATAACTTCATAGCCGATATCTTGCCACAATTCATCATTATTAAAAAATTGAATTAACTCATCACGATATATCCCAAACCCAATTGAATGAGCCAACGTTAATGCCCATTTGGTATTTCTATAACAAACTGGCAAGACAATATCACTTTGAGGTTGATTGGGCCGGTTTTCAATATTTATTTTAGCAGTCCCATCTTCATTTGTTCCAAACATTTCTTCAAGAGAAGGCATTTGTTCAGTGTTAAGATTCTGTAATTCATCATAAGCATAAATTATCTTATGAGTATCTTTAGTTATATTATAGCAAAGTCGGAAAAAATTAGCGGGCATGTCTTGCGCTTCATCAATTATAATTGCATCATATTTATGCGGATAACTCTCAGATACCAAATTTATAATACCTGAGATCGCCCCCTGAAACTCACGATTCCTACCATATTTCTGTAATGCGAGATTATAATTTTCTGGAACAATACCTAGATTATGACATACTTCTGAGTATACTCCTATTTCTGTACCGGCCCCCCAAGCATGAAGAATTTGTAGTTTATCTTCATTTATTGGTTCATCTGAGTACTCTTTGTAAAACATGTTAATCATATCATAAAATTGTTGACCCAGACTACGAGTATAGAATGTCACTGCTATTTTCCACTCTGGATATTGGAAATGTAAATATGCTGCCTTCTTAGCCAGTACCACTGTTTTCCCAGAACCTGCCAATCCTCGAATACGCTGAATTCCTTCAGGATCCTCAAATGCTGCATGATTTTGCCACTTATCCAAATTAGCAATTTCTTTTTCAATTGCTTGTATCTTGTAGCCCTTTGAAGTACTTGATGTAATTTCCCTCTTAGTTTTACTCCCACCTTGTCCCATTTTCTGTAGAGCTGCAACTATTTTTCTATATAGTGTCAATTCTACTGTCTGCTTCTGTGAAGCAAACTTTTCCTTAAAGTCATCAATAGTTAAAATAAACTCAGATTCTAATTTTTTTGGAGTCTCAGCAAGAAAAGTAAAGATTATCGGTTCAAATGCTAATCTTCTTCCTGATCTCAAAGAGGAATACCTTTGGAAATTATATTCAATTTGATAATATAGACTATCTTGATAATCCCTTATTTCCTCTAGAGTAGCAAAATTTTCAAACGAAAAACTCACAATTCCATATTCTAATGATAATAGCAGTGCATCTAGTGTAGTCTTAGATTCATCCTGAGCCCGTAATGGATATCCCAAATATAACGTCCCATCATCGATTAAAGTTTCTAAACATTCTATCAGTTTATTTGCAGCAAACTGGTTCTTTATAACACCACGTACAATATCCATTTCTCCTCCATTGTTATAAGTATTTTCCTTGCAATACTATTTGTTTCAGTAACTAGTATTGTACCAAAATTTTCTGTAGATTGCTTACATAACCCATCACAAACATTTCAATCAATTTTCATCATCATTCTTCTAAACAAAATTATCGTCAACCTTATTTTCAGCTTATCTCAATATAGGCTTTGCAAATCATATTACTAATCAACTTAAATTACTTGATGAATTTCTAGATAGTTAGACTAAATAACAGATGCAATACTCTCTTAAATTTTTTTAAATATTCTCCTCCCCCAAAAAAGGAAAGAAACTGTTTTCTTTCCTTTGCGTTCTTAATGTCTAAAATGTCTCACGCCTGTAAAGACCATGGTCAAGCCATATTTGTCCGCTGCTTCGATAGACTCTTGGTCACGTACTGAGCCACCCGGCTGGATGATGGCCTTAATACCTGCTTTGGCGATTTCTTCCACGTTATCCGCAAATGGGAAAAAGGCATCGGAAGCAAGCACAGCGCCGTCAAGGCGGTCTTTGGCTTGGTCAATCGCAATACGAACAGAGGCCACTCGGTTTGTTTGACCTGGACCAACACCAAGTGTCATGTGGTCGTTGGTTACGATGATACCGTTTGATTTTACATACTTGATAGCCTTCCAAGCGAACTCAAGAGCAGTCGCCTCTGTCTCGGTTGGCTGGCGTTTGGTCACCACTTGCCAGTCAGCTGGGCTTTCCTTGACCACGTCTTGATTTTGCACAAGAAGTCCACCGACAACACCTGTGTATTCTGCTTCCACTTCACTAGCATCTTGTGCGTCAAATGGCAAGGCAAGAATGCGCAAGTTTTTCTTTTTGTTTGTCAAAATGGCTAGCGCTTCATCCGTATAGCTTGGTGCGATGATGATCTCGAGGAAAACGCCGTGCATCTTCTCAGCAGTCGCAGCATCCACCTCACGGTTGAGGACGACAATTCCACCAAAGATAGACACTGGGTCAGACTCATAAGCATAGTCCCAAGCAGTCTCGATGTCGTCAGCTTGACCAATTCCACATGGGTTCATGTGTTTGAGAGCCACAACGGTTGGACGGTCTTTAAAATCACGAATAATACGAATGGCCGCATCCGCGTCACGAATGTTATTGAAGGACAATTCCTTACCGTTGAGCTGTTTGGCTGATGCAATCGAGTAATCCGTTGGCAAGGCTTTTTGGTAAAAGTCTGCATCTTGTTGAGGGTTTTCCCCATAGCGCATAGCTTGTTTGAGGTCATAGGTCAAAGTGAGCTTTTCAGGCTTTGCTTCACCTACTTGAGCTGTGAAGTATTCTGCAATCAAGGCGTCATAAGCCGCTGTGTGACGAAAAACCTTGGCTGCTAAACGTTGGCGAGTTTCATAAGTCGTTTCACCATTTTCTGCCAATTCGTCCAAAACCACAGCATAGTCAGCAGGGTCTACCACAACCGTCACGCTGGCATGGTTTTTAGCTGCTGAACGAAGCATAGACGGCCCACCGATATCGATATTTTCAACTGCGTCAGCGTACGTCACGTCTGGTTTGAGGATTGTTTCCTTGAAAGGATAGAGGTTGACCACTACAAGGTCGATAAGCTCGATCTTATTGTCCTTAGCCGCCTCAAGGTGGCTATCGAGATCACGACGAGCGAGGAGCCCACCATGGATATTTGGATGGAGGGTCTTAACACGACCGTCCATCATTTCTGGGAAGCCCGTCACATCATCAATTGCAATGGTCTCCACCCCAGCATTATCAAGGGTAACCTTTGTCCCACCTGTCGAGATAATCTCCCAACCGAGTTTTTTAAGTTCTTGGGCAAATTCAACAATGCCCGCTTTGTCTGAGACGCTGATTAAGGCCTTTTTCGTCATTCTATTCCTCTTTCTTTAGATCCAAGCGCATAGCGACTTCGTTATTTTCTTCTATAAATCCTGTTTCCTGAAAACCCAGACCAGTCAACAGGTGCTTCATTTTTTCATTTCCAACCACATAATCTGCGGTAATATGACTGCAAGCTCTATCCATCTGGGCCTCTTTGATTAGAACTTCCAAGGCTTTTCGACCATAACCTCTTCCTTGGTACTGCTGACCAATCATTATCCGCCAGATAAAGTATTCCGCTTCATCCTTGTCTATTTCTAGCAGGAGAAAGCCAACCACTTGCTTATCCCAATAGATTGCCATCGGAAACACATCTTCGTTTTTCCGGTAGAGCCATGCATCAGCTAAAGAACGTACATTTGGAGCCACGAAATGTGCTTGTTCATCAGCTTCAGATATTTTCAAATCCAGCACTGCCTAAAAACTGCTCTCATCTACCAATTTCAGTTCAATCATTTTTTCTCCTAGCAAGGTTGCGCAATCAAAACTTGATTTACTTCTTACCTTCTCTCCACTCCCAAGCTATCCAGCACCTCTGGATACAACTTGTACTCAGCCTCGTGAATACGAGCTTCAAAGCTTTCGATAGTATCATCTGCTAGATGTGGCACACGGACTTGCTTGATGACCTTGCCTGTGTCCACACCAGAATCCACCCAGTGAATGGTCACGCCAGACTGGTCAACGCCTGCATTCCAAGCATCCTCAATACCATGAGCTCCTGGGAATTCCGGGAGATAAGCTGGGTGAATATTGATGATACGGCCTTCATAAGCTGCTAGCAAGGTTGGACCGACGATTTTCATGTAGCCTGCGAGGCAGACCAAGTCAATCTGGTGTTCTTCCAAGAGTTCGACAAGTGCTGCTTCGTAGTCTGCCTTGTTCTCAAACTCCTTGAGTTCAAAAGCATAAGACAGGACTCCGAGCTTGTCTGCCCGCTCTAGCACATAGGCGTCACGATGGTCTGAAAAAACAAATTCCACCGGAAATTCTTCGGCAATCACCTGAAAATTTGAGCCGTTACCAGAGGCAAAAACCGCTATTTTTTTCATTTGATGATGACACTTTCGTTTTCTTTCTTGACGATGCGACCAATTTCATAGACTGGTTCATCCAACAATTCCTTGACGCGACCTACATTTTCAGGGCTAACTGCCAGCATGAGTCCCACACCCATGTTGAAGATTTCAAACATTTCTTCATGCTTGATTTCACCGTATTTTTCAAGGGCTTTGAAAATAGGAAGGACTGGAACCTTGTCTTCTTCAATTTCCGCAGCTAGGTCAGCCGCAAACATACGAGGAACATTTTCGATAAAGCCGCCACCTGTGATGTGGGCAATTCCATTGACCAACTCTTCCTTGATGAGTGGCAAGACTGCCTTGACATAGATACGAGTCGGCTCAAGAAGGACTTCTTTGAGTTTCTTGCCTTCCAATTCTGGCAAGACTTCCTCACCTGTGTAGTCGGCAAAGACACGACGGACAAGTGAGTAACCATTTGAGTGGATACCACTTGAGGCAAGTCCGAGAAGAACATCGGCTTCTGCCACCTTTGAACCGTCAATGATTTGAGATTTTTCAGCTACGCCGACCGCAAAACCAGCTAAGTCATAGTCATCTGCGCCATACATACCAGGCATTTCAGCCGTTTCCCCACCGATGAGGGCAGCACCAGCCTGCACACAACCTTCTGCCACACCAGCGACGACTTGTTCTAGTTTAGCTGGTTCATTCTTCCCTGTCGCCACATAGTCGAGGAAATAGAGGGGCTCCGCACCTGCAGCGATGATATCATTGACACACATGGCAACACAGTCCTGCCCAATCGTGTCATGCTTATCGTACTTGATAGCCAGCATGAGCTTGGTTCCGACACCGTCAGTCCCTGAGATCAAGACGGGCTCTTTGACCCCTGTCTTTGAAAGGTCAAACATGCCACCAAAGCCACCAAGAGCTCCCATGACACCCGCACGCTCCGTGCGAGCCACATGCTTTTTGATCCGCTCAACAACTTCATAACCTGCTTCAACATCTACACCCGACTGGGCATAAGCATTTTTATTTGTCATCTTCTCTTCCTTTCCTTTCATGGAGAGTCTTTATCCGTCTATTTGTAAAAACTGGTCTTATCCCCCAAGCTTCTACGATATTCTTCCTCATAGTCGTAGAGAGGAGTTGGGTAGTCTCCGTCAAAGTAAGCAACACAGAGACCACCGTTCGGCGCATCTGTTTCGATGCCGATAGAATCAATCAAGCCATCAATCGAAAGATAGGTTAGGCTATCCGCACCAATGATTTGGCGAGTCTCTTCGACCGTATGATTGGCCGCAATCAACTCCTGACGTGTCTGGATATCAATCCCGTAAAAACATGGATAGGCAAGAGCAGGACTCCCAATAGCAACGTGAACTTCAGACGCACCTGCTTCTTTCAAAAGCTGAACGATACGGCGAGAGGTTGTCCCACGAACAATGGAATCATCAATCATTACCACACGTTTGCCTTTAACAACACCCGAAACAGCAGACAGTTTCATCCGCACCCCTTGCTCTCGTAGTTCTTGTGTCGGTTGGATAAAAGTACGTTGGGTGTATTGGTTCTTGATAAGGCCCATTTCATTTGGCAAACCGGACTCCTCCGCAAAGCCCATGGCTGCGCTGAGTGAAGAGTTGGGCACGCCGACCACAATATCCGCTTCATGCTTGAATTCACGGGCTAGTTGCGCTCCCATTCTCTTACGGGCCGTATGGACATTAACACCATGGATATTAGAGTCAGGACGGGCAAAGTAGATATACTCCATAGAGCAAATCGCCAACTGGGTATCATTCGTATAGCTATCGTACTGAATCCCATTGTCATCTACGATTACAATCTCTCCTGGTTTTACATCGCGAATCCACTCGGCACCAATGACTTCAAAAGCACAGGTTTCTGACGAAACCACCACCGCTCCGTTTGCCATTTTCCCAATAGAAAGTGGACGGAAACCATTAGGATCAAGCGCAGCAATCAACTTGTCCTCAAACAGCAGGATATAAGCAAAGCCACCTTTTACAAGGCTGAGCGCCTCCTTGATTTTGCCCATCAAGTTGGGATTGTGACTCCGACGAATGAGGTGAGCCAAGATTTCTGAGTCCGAAGTTGAACTGAAAATAGCTCCTCTTTGTTCCAATTCTTGCTTGAGCGATTCTGCATTGGTCAAGTTTCCGTTGTGAGCAAGTCCAAACTGCATATCATGAAAGCGAAAGAGGAAGGGCTGGATGTTATCCACAGAAGCTTCGCCAGCAGTCGCATAACGAACATGTCCAATCGCGCTCGTTCCAGTTAGTTTATCCAAATTAGCTGGATTTCTGAACACTTCTGACAACAGCCCCATATCACGATGGCGCTTCAATTGTCCTTGGTCATTGGAGAGGATTCCTGCCCCCTCCTGACCACGGTGCTGAAGACTGTGGAGCCCAAAATAGGTCAATTTTGCAGCATCTGGATGTCCCCAGATACCGAAAACACCACATTCTTCATTAAGAGATTTTACTTCGTATGTCATTTTTTATACCTAATTTTTATTTTTGCATCATTCCTTCAGTAGAGCCGAACGATACGGTAGAAGCTCGTTGCACTCGCAAAACAAACCTTTTACAATCATCAAGAGCTACATGGCTTTTACATTACTGATATTGTCTATCGGAAAAAACACAAATCTTACTTTCCAGTAAAGTATTTAACAGCCGACGCGAACAGGTGCTGGTCTTTATTTCCTGGGATGTTTTGGAAGAGACCGTCTTCATAACGTTCTGAGTGTCCCATTTTACCGATGATTTGACCATTCTTGCTGGTAATTCCTTCGATGGCATTTACAGAACCATTCGGATTGTACTTAGAATCCATACTTGGTTTGCCGTCAAAGTCAACGTATTGGCTAAAGATTTGACCATTGGCACGGAGCTCTGCAAATTCCTCAGCCGTCACGACAAATTTCCCTTCACCGTGCGATACTGGGATGGCATGGATATCGCCCACTTGTACTCCAGCTAACCATGGTGAGTTGGTATTGGCAATTCGAGTTTCCACCATCTTAGCCACGTGCTGGTTGGCATCATTGTAGAAGAGGGTTGGGCTAGTACTGTTAGCATCCTCGAAGTTCCCGTATGGAAGAAGACCTGATTTGACCAAGGCCTGGAACCCATTACAGATACCGATAATCAAGCCACCACGAGCGATAAAGCTATCAATAGCTACACGCACTTTTTCATTGAGCAGGATGTTGACGATAAACTTAGCTGATCCATCCGGCTCATCCGCAGCTGAGAAACCACCCGCGAAGAAAAGGATATTAGCCTTGCCGATATTGTCAACCATAGTTTCAACTGACTTGACAATAGCCTCTTCATTCAAGGTCACGAATGGCACCAAGTTGACTTCTGCACCTTCTTTTTCAAAAGCTTTTGCTGAATCATATTCCGAGTTTGTTCCTGGGAAGACTGGGATGTAAACCACCGGTTTTTCAATAGTTTCCTTGACTTTGATGACTGCGTTAGAAGCGACAGCTGGTACTTCGTCCAATTCTTTAGATTGGGCAAATTCTGTTGGGTAAACTTCTTCCAGTTTCCCTTGGAAGGCACTGTCAAGCTTCTGTCCATCTAGCTTCACACCGTTGACAAGGAGTGTAAAGTCTGCTTTCGTTTGTCCAATCTTCTCTACTCCAGCGATTTCTTGAGGAGATGTGAAGACAAATCCGCCTAATTGAGCTGTCAAGGCTGTTTCAAATTCAGGCAAGGTTACCTCTGCACCAATATGATTCCCAAAAGTAGCAAGAGCCAAGCTTTCAAGGACACCACCGTATTTGACAGCTGATGCAGATGTTACTTTGTGACCAGCTTGGATGGCTTCAAACTGAGCAAAATTAGACTTAATCAAGTCAAAATCAATCTCTGCAGCAAGAGCTTGACCTGGGATGTAGTAGATATTTTCACCAGCAGTCTTGAACTCAGGAGAGAGCACCTTACGGCTATCTGCCGTCGTCACCCCAAAGGCGACCAAGGTTGGTGGTACCGTCAATTCTTCAAAGGTACCAGACATGGAGTCCTTACCACCGATAGATGGCAAACCAAGCTGGATTTGTGCTTCAATAGAGCCTAGAAGGGCGGCTACTGGCTGACCAAAACGCTCAGCTTGCTTGTCCATGCGCTCGAAATATTCTTGGTAAGAGAAACGAGCCTTAGACCAGTTGGCACCAGCAGCCACTAAACGAGCTGTCGCTTCGATAACCGCATAGGCAGCACCGTGGTATGGAGACCATTCTGCCACATAAGGGTTGAAACCTTGCGCCATGACTGACGCAGTGTGAGTCACACCGTGTTGGACTGGCAACTTTTGCACAGAAGCTTCAGTTGGTGTGAGTTGGTAGCGACCACCAAGTGGGTGATTGACCGTTGAACGACCGACCGAACAGTCAAAGATGGTTTGCAAGCCTTTTTGACTCGCATGGTTGAGGTCAGATAGAACCGCAAGGGTATCTGCTTCAAGTGTTTCAGCAGATGTTTGACGTTCTTCTGGAAGCTTGACATCCTTGTCTACCACCTTGGCATCGACAACCACGCGCACACCGTTTGTATCAAGGAAACGGCGTTCCAAGTCGACAATTGTTTCACCATTCCAGTGCATGACAAGATTTGGTTTTTCAGTCACTGTTGCCACAACAACAGCGTCAATATTTTCTTTATTACATTCAGCAACGAAGGCATCTACGTCCTCAGGACGCACCACAACTGCCATCCGTTCTTGTGATTCAGAAATGGCAATTTCTGTACCGTTCAAACCTTGGTATTTAAGAGGAACCTTGTTGAGGTCGATTTCAAGACCATCTGCCAATTCACCGATAGCCACACAGACACCACCTGCTCCAAAGTCATTGGACTTCTTGATGAGACGAGTGACATCGCCATTACGGAAAAGGCGTTGGATCTTGCGCTCTTCGATGGCATTCCCTTTTTGAACCTCAGCACCGGCAGTCTCTACAGACTCAACTGTTTGAACCTTAGAAGACCCTGTCGCACCACCAACACCATCACGCCCAGTCTTGCCACCTAGCAAGATAATCACATCACCCGCTTCAGGTTTTTCACGGACTACATTTTCCTTAGGAGCAGCACCAACAACGGCACCTAGCTCCATGCGTTTAGCTACAAACCCTGGGTGGAAGTATTCACGAACGTAAGTCGTTGCCAGACCAATTTGGTTACCATACGAAGAATAACCGTGAGCCGCTGTTTTCGAAATGACTTGTTGTGGCAATTTCCCAGCGCGCGTTTCTGAAATCGGCGCTGTAATGTCACCAGCACCTGAAATACGCATAGCTTGGTAAACGTAGGAACGTCCTGACAACGGGTCACGAATGGCGCCACCGATACAAGTAGCCGCTCCACCAAATGGCTCAATTTCCGTTGGGTGGTTGTGGGTTTCGTTTTTGAACATAAGGAGCCAAGGTTCCTTGACACCATCAACGTCCACTTCGATTTCAACCGAGCATGCATTGATTTCGTCAGACACTTCCATATCGTCCAAACGACCATTAGCACGCTCATAACGACCGAAAATAGTCGCCATATCCATCAAGGTTTGTGGCTTTTCAGAACGACCTAATTCCTCGCGCATAGCGATATATTTATCATAAGTCGCTTGCAATTGCTTTTGGAATTTAGAAGCTGAGAAATCAATGTGTTTCAACTCCGTCTCAAAAGTCGTGTGACGGCAGTGGTCAGACCAGTAAGTGTCCAAAACCTTGAGCTCCGTCTCAGTCGGCACGCGCCCGATTGACTTGAAGTAGTCTTGGATAAAGAGCAAATCATCCACTTCCATGGCCATCCCTTGCTCGGCCTTGTAGCGGGCAAAGTCTTCTGCCGTATAGCTTTCAAAGAAAGTCAATTCTGGAATAGTCTTGTCTGACTCTGAAAATTCCTGCTTGGCAATCCCTGTCGTGATGTCCTTGAAACGAGAATCAACTGGGTTGAGCAAATAGTTCTTGACTGCTTCCAACTCAGTCGCATCAATATCCTTATTGACCAAGTAAAGCTGGGCTGTGTTGACTGTTACATCACTTGAGCTACCAAGCAAAAGCAAGGCTTCCTGTGAAGAAGCTGCACGCTGGTCAAACTGCCCTGGCAGGTTTTCAATGGCAAAGAAAGCATAGTTGGCAAAATCCGCCTGCACAACCGCTTCGTCCAAAACATGGTCTGTCACCTGCTCAGAGAAGATGTGTTTTTCCGCAGGTGCAAACAAGTCCTCTGCCAAATCAAAGACATCATAAACTTGCACAATGCGAATACTTTTCAAAGTTGACAGTCCCAAGTTGTGCTGGAGCTCTCTCACCAAACTCTCTGACTTAACCTGAAAATCAGCCTTTTTTTCAACAAAAATACGTTTATCCATCAATTCTTATTCCTTTATTTCAGCTCTTGCAATGTTCCCAACGACCTTGAGAGTCTTGCAAACAGATTATTTCAATTCCTGCAATTTCTCCCAGACAATCTCGTAAACATCTGTTAATTCTCCGAGACCTCTACGGAAAACATCCTTGTCCATGTGGTTGCCATCCGCATCCCACAAACGGCAGTTATCTGGTGAAAACTCGTCTGCCAAGATAATCTTGCCATCCTTGTCAAAACCGAACTCTAGCTTAAAGTCAATCAATTTAAGACCAATCTCAGCAAACCAAGCCTTCAAAAGTTCATTGATACGACGGGTTTCTTCCTTCAAGTAAGCAATCTGCTGGTCATCCGCAATTTTAAGGAATTTCACATGCTCGTCATTGATAAAGGGATCATCCAAATCATCATTTTTATAGTAAAATTCGACAATCGGAGTCTCAAATGCAATACCTTCTTCTACGCCAAAACGTTTTGAAAAGGAACCAGCCGTGTAGTTGCGGAGCACAACTTCCAAAGGAATAATCTCAACTTTTTTATTGAGCTGTTCCGTGTCTGAAAGTTTCTCCACAAAGTGAGTTGCTACACCAGCCGCATTTAATTTCTCAAAAATAAAAGATGAAATCTGATTATTCAAGACTCCCTTGCCCGCAATCTGCTCCTTCTTGACACCGTTGAAGGCAGTTGCCTGGTCCTTGTAAGTTGAAATAATGAGATTTTCATCCTCAGTTGTATAGATATCCTTGGCTTTTCCCGAATAGATCAGTTGTTTTGACATTTTAAAGTTCGCCTTTCGTTTTACTTGAGCACATTCTACCACAAAAGCATGAAAAATTCAAGGTTTTTACGAATAAATAACGTTTTTCTGTTTTAAGCGTAAAGAAAAACTGCAAGATGAACTCTTCTTACAGTTTTAAAATCATTTATCCTCTGAAAAACACGAATATTACCCTTTATTCAAAAATTGATCCCAAAAATAACGGAGATAGCTTTTCTTTCCCGTAATCATCTGCAGGCGGCCTTCTAAACCATAGCGAAGTGTTGCAGCCTGCTCAGAAGTCAGATGGGTCTCCGCCTCAATTTTAAAGAAATTTCCTTGTTCAGTCTTTGTAGCTGTCGCATCGATACTTGTAATCGTGGAATCCAGGAAAATTTGATTCTTCGCATCATTAGTCGTAGTATAACGGACAGAGTCCCCAATCTTGACTCTAGCAACATCTTTTGAACTGAGATAAGCTGTGAGTTTGGTTTTCCCTTCTTTTTCCAAGGATGGGTAGAGTTGGGCTAGCAGGGTTCCTTCTGCGACCATGGTAGAATCACTGGTTTCAGGATTAAGGTGAAGCACCCCATCCTCACTTGCTGTAATCTTCCCCTTATCGAGGAGACCTCCCTGGACTTTCTTACCCGACTCTGCTTCTAAAATTTTCTGATCCAAAAGAGTTAATTCCTGGCCAACTTTGACTAAGTGCTGAGACTTGAGCGATTCCAGTTGACTATCCAGTCCCGTTGCGTGGGCCTGCTGAGCTCCAGAACCCGCATACTGTACACGATACGTAGCTAGACTGGACTCTAGCTGGGCAATTTGTGCATCCACTTGCGCAATAACTTGCGATTTAGCTTGCGGATCTTCTTCACCTTGATTTTTATAGGTCTGATAAAAAGAGTAGGCTGGATTCTGACTATCCAGTTGATCTCCCTTTTCAATCGCTGACTTAGCTGTTTTGTAGTCTCGAATTTTATCCTCTGTTTGACTGATAAGATTGCCAATCTCGGCCTGGCTCTGACTTGCTGCCGCATTTTGAGAGGAGATGCTGGCATTTTGCTGAGAAACATTACTCCTAAGACTACTAGCTTGGCTGAGATAGTCTCGAAACATCTCCTGATAACCAAACTTATCCGCCTCTGGAAATTGATCACTCCCCTCTTTCAAACTGGATTGCAAATATCCCAACTGCTTTTTTTGATCCTTTAACATCTCCAATTGACTGGCGTATGCTTCGACCTGGACAGCCTCCGCCCCTTGCTGGTACTGAACGAGCAGATCTCCTTGCTTGACCAACTTGTTTTCTTCCAGATAATTGGCCACAATGCGTTGATTGCTAGTCGACTGGATATTGGCAATGATCCGACTCGGTTCGACAGTTGCTCGGGTAGACAAACTAATCTCCTTCTCTGCAAAAACTGCAAATCCCAGTAAAAACATGAACAGAAGTGACATAGGTAAAATCACCCGACTGGAAAAATTATGATAACGACGATTATAAAACTCCGCACTTTCTAAAAATTCTGGTTTCATCTTCTCCTCTTTCTAGCTATTGACCAAATGGGCATAAAAGCCATCCTGTGCAAGCAAGTCTGCAGGGGTGCCTTCTTCGACAATCTTGCCCTGATCCAAGACAACAACCTTCTCTGTCCGCTCAGCGATGGTCAAGCGGTGGGCGATGAAAATCAAGGTCTTGTCCAAAGCCATGAGATTATCAACAATCCGCTTCTCTGTCAAAATATCCAGACTGCTGGTCGCCTCGTCCAAGATTAAGACAGGGGCATCCGTCAAAAGAGCACGCGCCAGAGCGATTCGTTGTCGTTGCCCACCAGAAATTCCAGCCCCATCCGAAGTTAATTCTGTCTGATAATTCAGTGGCATGCGCTCGATATCCTCCCGAATCTCTGCCAACTCAACTGCCCGTAAGATGTCTTCCTGAGTCGTCCCCTCCTTGGCTCCAAGGAGAAGATTCTCCAAAATCGTTCCGTTAAAGACATAGGGCTGTTGAGGTAGATAGTTGATATACTGGCGCAAGGCTTTTTTGTCAATCTGATTGAGATTGACACCACCCAGACTAATCTCTCCCTGACTTGGATCGTAGAAGTTAACCATCATCTTGGCCAAGGTGGTCTTTCCTGACCCTGAAATCCCCACAAAAGCCATCTTAGACCCTTGTGGAATGGTCAAATTGATATCCGACAAGACGTCACGACCATAGCCATACTTATAGTGAACCTGCTTGAAGGTCATCTCTCCCTTCATCATACTTAGATCTTCTACCGTTTTCTTCTCCTCAAACTCCGAAGCTACTAGATACACTTCGTTTAAACGATTATTGGCAACCTGCGCTGTCTGAAGTTTGGTTTGTAGGTTGATGATATTTTCCAAAGGATTGGTAAAGTAAACAAGCAAAGTATTATAGGTAATCAGCTGGCCCAAACTCATTTTCCCATCCATGACAAGAACTGCTCCCATCCAGAGAACACCAACATTGAGCAGGAGCTGGGCAACTTTTTTCAGAGCCTTTTGCTGGCTTTCTGCCCGACTATAGGTAAAAGATTTTTTCAGATAAGTTACAAATTCCTTGTCAATCTTTTGATAGCGTGAACTCTCACTGGTCAAAGACTTAATGGTCTCAATACCGTTGATGTCCTCGATGATAGAGGAAGACAGAACCGCATTGGCTTCCATGGTATCCCGATTCATCTTTTCAAAAGGCTTCATAAAAGCAAAGATAATCACTGTATAGATGGGAAGCGCAAGCAGACTAATGAAAAAGAGTGTCATATTTTGTGAAAACAAGACAAGCGAGATAATCAAAATCGTTGACACATCTAGGAAAATCGACAGAATGGTCGACGCCAGCGCATCGATAATACTGTTGGCATCTGTAAAACGAGACACGATTTCTCCTGTCCTCCGTGTCGCAAAAAAGGACATCGGCAGGTGAAAAACATGCTTGATGTAGGACAAAATCACATCGATGGACAACCGTTGTCCCAGAACAAGTAAAAGGTATTCCTGCGCATAGGACAAAATCTGCTGGAGGATATAGACGATGACTAGTCCTATTGAGATGATACCCAGCGTCGAACGCATCTGGTCTGGTACGTAACTATCAATGATGGACTGAAGATAGTAGGAACCCACGATATTGATAAAGGTCACCAAGAGTGTCGCTAGGACGATATTGGTAATCAAGCCACGCTGTTTGAGTAAGATTGGCAAGAAGGATAGGAGCCCCTGTTTTTTCTCCTTATGAGGTTTGTAGTCCGGTGATGGTGCCATAAAAATACTAACCCCTGTCCACTCTTGCGCAAATCGCTCACGGGAAATCTTGGTCAGCTTGATACCAGGATCTGGATCAGCGATATGAATGTGCTTTTTATCCTGACCTATCACCACATAGTAGTGGAGCAACTTCCCTTCCTTGAGCACATGAGCCACAAAAGGAAAGGTCAAATCTGGCAAATCAAAGAGCGTCATATCCGCCTTGATAGCCCGCGTCTCAAACCCAATCTCCTCTGCTACCTTTACAAGTCCCAAAGCGGTCGTCCCATCCATGGTCGTCTTGGCTAACTCTCGTAGATGAGCCAAGGAGTAATAACTACCGTAGTAGCCAAAGACCATAGCCAAGGAAGCCACGCCACAATCCATCTGATCCACCTGGGGACGATAGTGCCTTTTCCCAAATTTCATATCCATCTCCTTTTTCTAATAATCTCTTTAAAAATTTGTAAGATTATTTTAACCAAATAAGGATAAAAACAGGAAAATATTCCTAAATAAACCATTTTCGCGCCTAAAACGCACTTTAGAAAGCATAAACTATCATTTAAATGTAAAAAGCAGAACAAAAGTTCTGCCTGCTTAAAGTAACCGTTAAAAAATGAATGCCTAGAAATAAACTATTCTGAAATGATATTCTCTTTACTTCTATAAAGTGAGATAAATGTCATCAAAAATAATGAAATCGTAGGTATATCAAAACATTCAAACCACGTAGGTAGATTTATTTTGTTTACATCAGCCACAATTCTAATCATTAGATAAGTTATAGAGCTAAACAATACAATAAACTCTGGCCAAGCTTTTTGTAGTAATTGAACGACTTTCATCTCCAACTCCAATCTGACATTCCATCAATTCTCAATCGTACTTTCTGTTGTTTTTTGCTTGTATTCTCCATAAAACAGACCAAGCAGAATCGGATAGATTTCTGGATAAAACAAGGTGGAAAAACTCCGCCATTTACATGCACAAAATCCTTTCCATTCAGATTCATCATTTATAGTTTTGATTATTTTTCTTCAAATCCTTACAATAAATACCAAAATAGCCTGCAACAATCAAACCTATTAAACTCCATTGCCAATCAAAAGATACTAGCGAACCCGTACGAATTAGATGAAGCGTAAGATTAAGACCTATTCCTAACAAAGGAAGTATAGTGGCTAGCTTAGGTAACAATGTATTGAGATTTAGGTTACGATTCATAGTTAATTTCCTTCTATATTTAGATTAACGTCTACTTCCTAGATAACGCCCATACATATAAGAAGCTACTCCTAATACACCCCAAGCTATTGCTGTGGAAGTAGTGACAATGAAGCCTCCTTCAGTAAGAGCCAAATCTTCTTCTGTCATGATATTAAATTTTTTATCCATTTCTTTCATTTTTCTCTCTCCTTTTTAAATAATACTGGCTAATCCAATAGCTACTCCAACCAAAATCCCTACTATTCCTAAATTAGTTCTTATTTCATTGATAATAACTAAAAGATGACTATTCAATAGCAGTTGCCATACACTAAAAATAGTTCTCTTTAAACCTTGTCTTTAGCTAAATCCAAGTAACTCATCATCAAAATAAGGATCGGAACAACTAATTCTGTTTGGAAATATTTTTCAACATTAAAGGTGATTACATTTAAATCTCCCAATATGCAAAGCACTCCAAAAATAATTAGAACTGCTCCCATTACATTTTTTAGATTTTTCATACAATTCTACTTTTATCCAAATTTACGTTTTAAATCTTGACCAATTAATCGACCACCAAGGAAAATTGCTACTCCTCCAGCAATCATGGCTATGGTAATTAAGCCACCTTCTGTATTCATCAATTCTTCTTCTGTCAATTCTGTCCATTTATTTAAATTCATTTTTTCTCTCCTTATTATTACATAAAATAGCCCCAAGCAATACCACCAATTAGTAAGACACCTCCTACAACTACAGCGGTAACCGACCCCCCATCCACATCCATCAACTCTTCTTCAGTAAGAGCTACAAAGTTCTGTTCCATTTTGTCAAAGTTTGTCATCTTTTTTCTCCTTATTTTTTCTATATATTTAATCTTTAACCTCTAAGCCACTTAAATAGCCAGATTGGGTAAATTACTGAAATCATTTTCTTCTCTCCTTCCTTTTCTTCTCACTTATCTATTCGAGAAGTGATTTAAAATGAACAGGTAAATTTCATTTATTTTAAATACCATTTGATCAACCATGGCAATAAGATTGGTAAATACATCGCGTAGTCTCCTTCCTTTTCTTCTTACCTATCTATTCGAAAAACAATTCGAAAATGAGCAACTTATTCATTTTTATTTTAAAAACCACTTAATGAACCAGGGATAAAAACCGGTAACATACATAAACGTTCCTCCTTTTTCTTTCTCGTCTCTTTATTCGCAATTTCTACTAAAAATTTTAACGTTTTTCTTTTTTCTGCAAATAAAAAAACAACATGACTTGCATGTTGCTTTTGGCTATATTTTACCTTTAATGGTTTCAATTACATCTGTTACACTTTGAAGATGGTCAATTTCCTCATCGCTGATTTCGATTCCAAATTCATCTTCTAGTGTCAAGACAAACTCCATCAAATCCACTGAGTCCGCATCTAGATCGTCTTTCAAACTCAAAGCCTCTGTTACGGCAAAGTCTTCTCCCTGTCTCTCTTGGATAATGGTTACAATACGGTCAAAAATTTCTTTTTCTGTCATCTTTTTTATTCTCCTGAAAATTCACGCTCAGTTTGAGCGACTACGTCTGTTTCTAGCATGGTACGAATCTGACGAATCGTACTGTACACAGCCTTGGCATCACTTGAGCCATGAGTTTTTACAACTGGCGCCTTGACGCCAAACAAGACTGCTCCTCCAACATCTGAATAGTTGAGCTGTGTCTTCAACACCTTAAGACTATCCTTGAGAAGTAGAGCACCTAGCTTCGCTCGAAGGCCACCTCCCGTAATAGCATTTTTAAGTAAACCCATGATTCCCAAAGCTGTACCTTCAATGGATTTGAGAACAGCGTTTCCCGTGAAACCATCTGTTACGACAACATCCGCAACGCCATTCATCAGATCACGCGCTTCCACGTTTCCGACAAAGTTCAAACTTTCATCAGCTACTAGCAAGTCGTATGTTTCCTTACGAAGTGGATCTCCCTTGCTGCTTTCTGTTCCATTGTTGAGCAAACCAACACGTGGTTTCGAAATCCCACGAACATTTTTCGCATAGAAGGAACCCAAAACAGCGTATTGGTGCAGATGATGGGCTGTGTTTTCTGCATTGGCACCAAGATCCAGCATATCAAACCCTTTTCCATCTATAGTTGGCAATGTTGACATAAGTCCAGGACGGTCGATATTCTTGATGCGACCCACGATGAAGAATCCTGCAGCCAACAAGGCACCTGTATTCCCAGCTGAGAGGACGGCGTCTGCTTCTCCCTCTTTGACTGCCTTGGCTGCCAAGACCATGCTGGCATTTTTCTTCTTACGGATAGCTTTTGTCGGCTCATCGTCTGAGTTAATTTTCTCATCCGTATGGATAATGCTGACGCGCTCTGTCGCCGTTAGATATTGCTTGATCTTGCTTTCATCTCCGTAGAGTTGAACCTCAATATCTGAAAAGTCAGCAAGGGCTTGATTGACACCCTCAACGATGGCTTGAGGTGCGTAATCGCCCCCCATAGCATCTACTGCAATTTTTTTCATTTATCTTCCTCTTTTAGTAATTGTCCCCAGTCTGCTAGGGAATCAATAAATTTCTTTGATTTTAGGTGAATCCCAACGTACTCTTCGTAGAGTTGATCCATAAACTTGCGTAGCTCTTGCTTGATTTCGGCCTTAAGCGAAATCGTCTCCAAGGTTTCAAAATCAATGGCTTGAAATTGATTGAGCAGATAAGGGATATTAGGATTGAGATGGCAACGTCTCTCATCCTCATGATAATGCTCTGGGCAGAGGCAGGCTCCATATTTAAAAGAAAAGTCAAAAGCCTGACCGACCCGATGGCAAAAGACACACTCATTAAAATTAAGGCTGATTCCAAATCGAGTCAAGATTTGAATTTCAAAAATATTGGTTAAAACCTGATAATCTATCCCTGCTTCCATCAACTCCAGAGTCTTCTTCAAGAAAGCAAACAAGGGAGCATCCTGCTGATTGTCCTGCAAACTAGCATCGGCCAGAGCCGCAACATAAGTCGCATAGGCCATGACAAAGAGATCACTATTAATCTTTGGAAAGGTCATCACCTCATGGTAGTCCTCGATGTAGCTAAGCCCATCATCATTGATTCGCAAGAGAAATCGTGCCAACACCAAAGGCTGAATAACAGGAGCTAGTTTGGACTGGCCAGCGTGTTTGACGAAAAACATACGCTTGCCCGCTTGCTCGGTAAAGATCTTGACTAGCTTGTCATCCTCACGAAAGTTACGATTGTAGAGTACGAGACCTTGACTCGTGATAGACTGAATCATGCTTCTCTCATGTACTCCTCAAGTCGTTTCATGGCCTCTCTGATCGTTTCCATGCTGGCTGCATAGGACAGACGCACATAGCCTTCTCCGTAACGTCCAAAGGCGGCACCAGGGATAAAGGCAACGGCCTTCTTATAGGCAAAATCCTTCAGAAAAGCAAAGGAGTCTTGATTGTAACCTGCTGGAATCTTAGCAAATATATAGAAGGCCCCATCTGGTTTGATAATCTCAAAACCAAGAGCAGGCATCTTTTCGATGATATAATCTCGACGCTGAATGTATTCCTTCTTCATAGGCTCTGCGTCGTTTTTACCAGCCGTCAAGGCCTCCACCGCAGCATGTTGCGCCATAGTATTTGCGGCAGTTACCAAGTACTGGTGACTCTTGATTAACTGAGCTGTGAAAGCTGCAGGAGCAAAGATAAAGCCTAAACGCCAACCTGTCATAGCATGCGATTTAGATAAGCCATTAATAATAATAGCCTGGTCTCTCAGTATAGTTCCCAGAGATACATGGGCTTCGCCTGTATAGGTTAATTCTGAGTAAACCTCATCACAAACAACGAAAATTTCATACTTGCCTAAAACGTCTGCCAAGGCTTCCAACTGCTCTCGACTATAGGTAATTCCAGTTGGATTGGCTGGATAGTTGAGAATGACTGCCTTAAGCTTATCTCCCTGCTCCAAAATTGCCTTTTCCAACATTTCAGGAGTCAAGACAAAACCATTTTCAGTTGTATCAATCTCGACAATCTCTGCCCCAACTAGGTTGACAATCGGCTCATAGCCTGGATAGGCAGGAGCTGGCAAGAGTACCTTGTCTCCTTCTTCTAAGATAGCTGTCAAAGTAGCAGATAAAGCCTCTGTCGCTCCGATAGTAACCAAGATTTCATTTTCAGGATTGTAGTCCAACTGGTATTTTTCTTTTACAAAATCACTAGCTGCCTGGCGCAAGGTCAGTAAACCGCTCATCCCTGTATAGTAGGACTGGTTCTGGTCAATCGCTCGCTTGGCCGCCTCCTTGACATGATCTGGCGTTGTAAAGTCAGGCTCTCCCAAGGTCAAACGCAGAACTCCAGGGATCTCTGAAATGGCCTGATCAAACTGACGAATCAAGGACACTTGAATCTTATCTAATTGTTTATTAAAGCGCTTGGTTAAGTCCATAGATACCCCCTTACTTACAGAACATAGTACTATTATACTACAAAAGCTCCCTGACCGCAAAATTACATTTTGAGTTAATCCTTTCTGTTTTCTATTTTACTTTTCTGATGGATAAGCTTATAATAAAAAGTGCTTATTTTCGGAGGTTTATATGTCATTTTTATCAAAAAATGGGGCAGGAATCTTGGCCTGCCTTCTCATTTCTTTCATATCCTGGTACCTAGGAGGATTCTTTCCTGTCGTGGGAGCACCTGTCTTTGCGATTTTTGCGGGGATGCTCCTTCACCCTTTTCTATCAGCCTATAAACAACTGGATGCCGGCTTGACATTTAGTTCCAAGAAATTACTTCAATATGCCGTTATTTTGCTCGGTTTTGGTCTCAATATCTCGCAAGTATTCGCAGTCGGGCAATCTTCGCTCCCTGTTATCCTCTCCACCATTTCGATTTCCTTGATTGTAGCCTACCTCTTCCAGCGCTTTTTTGCTTTGAATACTAAACTGGCTACCTTGATTGGAGTGGGTTCTTCGATCTGTGGAGGTTCTGCCATTGCTGCGACAGCACCCGTTATCCATGCCAAGGAAAAAGAAGTTGCCCAAGCCATTTCCGTTATCTTTTTCTTCAATGTCTTAGCGGCACTCATCTTTCCAACTCTAGGAACCTGGCTTCATCTATCAAATGAAGGCTTCGCCCTCTTTGCAGGAACTGCGGTCAATGATACTTCTTCTGTAACGGCCACAGCCAGCGCATGGGACAGTCTTTATCAGACCAATACCCTTGAGTCTGCAACTATTGTTAAACTCACACGCACCCTTGCCATTATTCCTATCACGCTCTTTCTCTCCTTCTGGCAAAGTCGCCAACAAAAAAATAGCCAGGGTTTCCAACTAAAAAAAGTCTTCCCACTTTTTATCCTTTACTTTATCTTGGCTTCTCTCTTAACGACTCTCCTTACCTCTCTCGGTGTGTCCGGTAGTATCTTTACCCCTCTTAAGCAACTCTCCAAATTCCTTATCGTCATGGCCATGAGCGCTATCGGTCTCAAAACCAATCTCATTGGATTGATCAAATCCAGCGGCAAGTCCATTCTTCTTGGTGCCCTTTGCTGGATTGCCATCATCTTAACCAGCCTAGGCATGCAGGCATTGATTGGTATTTTCTAAGACAAAAGGTAGCCCATGGCTACCTTTTATTGTTCAAGAATTAAGCGTGTGTGCTCTCTCTTGATACAGCGATTCATTACGATGTCGTCGCATCCTCCAGCACGCAAGATTTCTTCTGCTTCTAAGCTTTCAAGTCCCAGTTGTGCCCAAAAAATCTTGGCATCAGCCTTGAGAAAATCACGCGCCACATCTGGTAAAAACTCGCTCCGTCGGTATACATTGACAATATCAACAGGAAAAGGAATCTCAGCTAGGCTTGCATAGGCCTTTTCTCCCAAGATTTCGCCACCTGAAGCCTTGGGATTGACTGGAATGATTTTATAGCCCCGAGCCTGCATTTCCTTAGTCACTCGATTGCTAGTTGTTTCTTCACGATCGGACAAGCCTACTACCGCTAACGTTTTACTGGTTGCAAGATACTGACGTACCACACCATCACTTGGATTGATAAATTCTTGGCTCATAGAAATCCTCCTTTTCCATCAGTATAGCATATTTTGAAAAGGCTTGCAGATTTTGACTACAAAAAAATTCCTAGCAAGAGAAAAAGCTTGCCAGGAAATTCGTTTATTCAAGTGAAAGTTTAGATTTTTTTCTCGATACTAAATAATGGAGAAAGAGGACGTTTTTCGTGGATACGGATAATAGCATCACCTAAGAGATGAGCAATAGAGATTTGCTCAATCTTATCAATCAAACGATCTTCTGGCAAGTAGATGGTATCCAAAACAACCAATTTTTCAATAGCTGATTTTTGGATATTGTCCATAGCTGGCCCCGAAAGAACTGGGTGTGTACAGCTTGCATAGACCGCAACTGCGCCTGCTTCAGCAAGTGCATCCGCCGCATGGCAGATTGTTCCAGCGGTATCAATCATATCGTCAATCAAGATACAAGTCTTGCCTTCTACCTTACCGATGATGTTCATCACTTCACTGGTATTCATCTTGTCCACGCTACGACGTTTGTCAATAATTGCAATCGGAGTTTTCAAAAACTCTGCCAATTTACGAGCACGAGTCACCCCACCATGGTCTGGGCTGACAACCACGTAGTCAGAGCCAACCATACCACGACGTTCAAAGTAGTCCGCAATCAAGGGAGCACCCATCAAGTGATCTACAGGAATATCAAAGAATCCCTGAATCTGTGCAGCATGCAAATCAATCGTCAACAAACGATCTACGCCAGCAACTTCTAGCATGTTTGCAACGAGTTTTGCTGTGATTGGCTCACGCGCGCGCGCTTTTCTATCCTGACGTGCATAGCCATAGTAAGGCATAACAACATTGACAGATTCTGCACTAGCACGCTTCAATGCGTCCACCATAATCAAAATTTCAAGTAAATTATCATTTACAGGTGAACTAGTTGATTGTAGGATAAAGACGTGTTTTCCACGGATTGATTCTTCGATGTTGACTTGAATCTCCCCATCTGAAAATTGGCGAACAGTCGATTTCCCCAACTCTATCCCAATTTCTTGCGCCACACGCTCTGCCAATTCTCTATTAGAAGAAAGGGCAAACAGCTTTAAATCAGAAAAAGACATGATTTCCTCCGGTATTTATGTATCACTTGTTTTTACACAACATTTTCCATCTACCATTGTAGCGCTTTTTCCTTTATTTTTCAATCAAAAATAAAACAAGAGCAAACATTTATACCCTTGTTTTATACTATTTTATATTAGCTATATTAAACCTGAAAATCCTACATTTTAACAATCGATTTTATGCTAGGATGAAATTTTTTCGAGACAAAGTTAGTATACTTCTCTCATACTTCCTGTATCCACATCATAGACAGCACCTGAAATAACCACATCATCAGGAATCAGTGGAGACTCTCTAAGCAATTGCATATCCTCTCTCACACTCTCTTCAACATCCTGGAATGGTAAAAAATCTTGATCAGATACATCAACTCCGAGCTCGTGTTTCAACTGTTCATGAAAACTTTCATTTTCAAAGGTTTGAGCTCCACAGTCTGTATGGTGAAGCACCACGATTTCTCTTGTCCCCATTTGTTGCTGGGAAATCACCAGTGAACGAATCATGTCCTCAGTTACTCGACCACCCGCATTCCGCAAGATATGAGCATCCCCAAGGGCCAAACCTAGAGCTTGCGCAACGTGCAGACGTGAGTCCATACAGGTCACGATCGCTACTCTGGTTTTGGGTTTAAGTGGCAGATTTAACTGCCCATGTAGGGCAACATAAGCCTGATTGGCTTGCATAAACTGTTCAAAATACGACACGATTCCCTCCTCAAAAATTTGATAATCAAATATTTCTCCTATCTTATCATTTTTAAGAGGATTTGTCACGGATTATGCAAAGACCTTTTTCAAAACTTCCTGAATCGTTGTCACACCAATGACTTCAATTTCCTTGGGTGGAGTGATTCCTGTCAAGGAATTCTTGGGTACATAAATCTTGGTAAAGCCCAGTTTTGCCGCTTCATTGATGCGTTGTTCGATACGATTCACGCGTCGAATTTCTCCGGTCAAGCCCAGTTCACCCACAAAACATTCCTGAGGATTGGTAGGCTTGTCCTTGTAACTAGAGGCAATAGCCACTGCAACGGCTAAGTCAATGGCAGGCTCATCCAATTTCACGCCACCAGCAGATTTGAGATAGGCATCCTGATTTTGCAAGAGAAGCCCTGCTCGTTTTTCCAAAACAGCCATAATCAGACTCGCACGATTGAAATCAAGACCTGTCGTCGTTCGTTTAGCATTTCCAAACATGGTTGGTGTTACCAAAGCCTGAACCTCCGCCAAAATCGGACGGGTCCCTTCCATGGTCACAACGATTGACGAGCCAGTCGCTCCATCCAAACGCTCTTCTAGGAAAACTTGACTCGGATTGAGCACCTCAACCAATCCACCTGACTGCATCTCAAAGATGCCAATCTCATTAGTGGAACCAAAACGGTTTTTGACCGCTCTCAAGATACGGAAGGTATGGTGGCGCTCCCCTTCAAAGTAAAGCACCGTATCTACCATATGCTCCAACATACGCGGACCAGCTAAGGTCCCTTCCTTGGTCACATGCCCTACGATAAAGATAGCAATGTTATTAGTCTTCGCCAACTGCATGAGTTCAGCCGTTACCTCACGCACCTGAGACACAGACCCCTGCACCCCTGAAATCTCAGGAGACATAATCGTCTGGATGGAGTCAATAATGAGGAAGTCTGGCTGAATTCTTTCTACTTCTGCGCGAACATTCTGCATATTGGTCTCTGCATAGAGATAAAACTCGCTATCAATATCTCCCAAGCGCTCTGCCCGTAACTTAATCTGCTGGGCAGACTCCTCCCCACTGACATAGAGAACCGTACCCACTTGAGACAGCTGGGTTGAAACTTGTAAGAGAAGGGTTGATTTCCCGATTCCTGGATCCCCACCGATAAGGACGAGACTCCCTGGTACCACTCCGCCTCCAAGCACACGGTTGAATTCCTCCATCTCCGTCTTGGTTCGATTGACATTGATGGAAGTCACCTCAGCCAGTTTCATGGGCTTTGTTTTCTCACCTGTCAAGGACACACGCGCATTCTTGACCTCGGCAACCTCAACCTCTTCTACAAAAGAAGACCAAGATCCACAGTTAGGACAACGTCCCAGATATTTAGGGGAATTATACCCACAATTTTGACATACAAATGTCGCTTTTTTCTTTGCGATGATTCTAATCCTCTCATTTTAAAATTTCTTTTTTTCACGCTATCAACTATCTTTCTTTAAAACAGTCAATCCGCCATCATCTGCATAAGCATAATACTCTCCATCCGGACTAAAACCAAAAATATACGGTAAATAACCTTTATAAATTTGTACCCTAGTTTCTTTATCCTTTTCCCAAAAAATGGTTAAAATCGGATGCTTCCCAGATTGATCTTTTTCCATTGTCACTCGGATATCTTCCCCATTGTCCAAAGGGAGACTTCCACCATATTGTCCCGCAATAGAAATGGGAGAATCACAGCCCTCATACATGGCTACTAATTCCGTCTCATCATAATCCCCATCTACAGGAGTTACCTGATCATTTTCACAGTCAATTATTGACATATATTCTGAAGAAATGCAAAGAATTTTATAATAAGCTCCCGGAAGAAAAGCTAAGTAAAGAAATCCTCCAATACTGATATTATAGACTTTCTTATACCCTTGACAATTCTCGGCGGTAAAAGCTTGAAAATCCTTATAGCTCATTTCATTGTACTTCTTTCTATATCTCTATCTCACACTCAATCACTTGGCAAAAATCAATCTTCTCGTCTGGTACAAATTGGCGCATGAGCATTCGATGAGTGACAACTACCACAGTCTGGTAGTCTCTATACTTAGCCATACATTCTAGAAACCGAGACTTCATTTCCGTAGCTGTCTCATATTGAATAGGACTATTAGAAAGTAACTCCCCCTTGTTTTCTAGAAATAGTGTTCTAGCCTCTTCAAATCTATCTATGCCTGATTCATAGACCTGCCATTCGTGTAACAAAGGCTCCACCCTCAAAGGAAGGCCAGTAGCACAAGATACATAAAAAGCCGTTTCTAAAGCTCTCGTTACTGCTGAAGTCACTAGTAGATTAGCCGATTGTAGCAAAGGATTTTGCCAAAGTTCCTGAGCTTGTTGCCGTCCTTTCTCAGATAAAGGTGCTAAATCCATCCCAAAACCTGTATAAGAACGTTCCTCTAACTCACGGTAATCTGGCTCCCCATGACGTACAAAGATAATCTTCATCTTAGTGTCCAGTTGACCCAAAACCACCAGTCCGCACGCCATCCGCTTCATCTCCGTCTGCAATCAAAAATGGTGCAAAGACAGCCTGGACTACACGTTCTCCAACTTCGAGGACGACTTCCTGTTCAGTAATGTTTTTCATCTGAGCAAAGATATGGCCTTCATTCCCAGGATTTCCATAATAATCCCCATCAATGACCCCAACTGAGTTAATCAAGACCAAGCCTTTCTTACGAGGGTTTGATGAACGGTCATAGAGATAGAGCACCTCTGTCGGCTGCATATAAGCCTTGACTCCTGTTGGGACGAGAACAATCTCTCCTGGAGCAATAACCGTACGCACAGCAACCTTTAAGTCGTAACCAGCTGCATGGGCTGTCTCACGCTTAGGCAATAAATTTTCATCTGTAAAACTCGAAACCAATTCAAAACCACGAATTTTCATATTTTTCTCTTTTCTATAATCATTTATTCTAGGCTATTTTATCTTATTTATTCGAAAAAAGCACGAAAAAAGAGCACACAATTCACATCGCTTAGGGCTGCTGGATTCCTCCCCTGACCCACTTCACGCAGAACTGTTGCTCCACTATTTATTATACCACATTCCCCTCGGTTTTTAAAGAGAAATTATTTTTTCCGTCGATTTCGGAAAAAGTCCTGCATAATCGCTGCACAGTCATCTTCCAAAATTCCCGTTTCTACCTCTACACGATGATTGAGACGCTCATCTGTCAAAATATCGTACAGACTTCCAGCTGCACCAAATTTCTGGTTTTTAGCCCCGTAAACTACGTTTGGAATACGGGCAAGCCCAATCGCACCACTACACATAACACAAGGCTCAATGGTCACAAAAAGCGTACAATTAAGCAGTCGCCAACTCTCTTCACTCAGGTTCGCATTCTCTATAGCCATGATTTCTGCATGCATGACCGCCCGTTGCAACTCCTCGCGCGCATTATGCCCCCTACCAATGATTTCTCCATCCTTGACAATCACACAACCAATTGGAATTTCATCGTGTTCTAAGGCAATCTCAGCCTCTCTCAAAGCCTCTCTCATAAAGGATTCTTTTTCTTCAACTGTATAATTCATCGTTCTTCTCTTTTCCTACTTGTCGATTTTATTATTATATCATGATTTTCAACACAAAAAAAGCCACCGAATGCGGTGACTTAATAGGGAGATTATTATGAAAAAGAAAAGTTTAGGATATTTGTTACAACAAGTTAGGAGGTCTTCTTGTAACTGTCTATAGTATACCCAACCTGTCTTAAACTAATCTTAAAAATCTCCTATGACCAAACACTTTCTAAAATATTAGTTTGTTCACGACCGGGACCTACTGAGAAAGTTGAGATGCGAACACCAACCAACTCACTTACACGACGAACATAGTTACGTGCATTCTCAGGAAGGTCTTCTAAATTACGAACTCCAGTGATGTCTTCTGACCAACCTGGCAATTCCTCGTAGATTGGCTTACAACGTTTCAACTGCTCAAGACTAGCAGGATAGTAATCAATACGTTGACCATCAAGATCATAGGCCACACAGATTTTTACCGTATCCAAACCGCTCAAAACATCGATAGAGTTCAATGAAAGATTGGTAATCCCAGATACACGGCGGCTGTGACGCATCACAACTGAGTCAAACCAACCCACACGACGTGGACGACCAGTTGTTGTACCGTATTCATGACCTACTTCACGGATGCGATTTCCCACTTCATCAAATAATTCAGTTGGGAAAGGTCCGTCTCCTACACGACTTGTGTAGGCTTTACATACACCTACAACCTTGTCAATCTTACTTGGGCCAACACCAGACCCAATCGTCACACCACCAGCGACAGGGTTTGACGACGTAACAAATGGATAAGTCCCTTGGTCAATGTCCAACATGACACCTTGCGCACCTTCAAACAGCACACGTTTGCCATTATCAAGTGCGTTGTTCAAGATAACGGATGTATCTGTCACATATTGCTTGATTTGTTGACCATATTCATAATACTCTTCAAAAATATCATCAACTGAAATAGGGGTGCTATCATATAATTTTTCAAACAGACGATTCTTTTCCGCAAGATTGCGTTCCAAACGTTCACGGAAAATATCCTTATCCAAAAGATCCGCAATACGAATTCCAACACGAGCAGCCTTGTCCATATATGCTGGACCGATTCCCTTGATTGTAGTACCAATCTTATTGTCACCCTTAGCTTCTTCCTGCAAGCGATCTAACTCAATGTGATAAGGCAAAATAACATGCGCACGATCCGAAATGCGCAAATTATCTGTTGTCACACCTTCTTCATGAAGATAAGTCAACTCTTTTACTAGAGATTTAGGGTTTACAACCATCCCATTCCCAATAACAGAGATTTTTTCAGGAAAGAAAATTCCAGATGGAATCAAGTGCAACTTAAATTTCTTACCATCAATCACAATCGTGTGACCAGCATTATCACCACCTTGATAACGAGCAATTACCTCTGCATTAGCTGAAAGAAAATCTGTAATTTTCCCTTTACCTTCATCACCCCACTGGGTACCTACAACAACAACTGAAGTCATAATAAAATTCGTCTGAGCTACTAGTAGCTCGTCCTTTCTCATATACATGGCAGGAATTTCACCCGCAATTATATCTTACAATTTATTATAAGAAAAAAACACTATTTTATCAAGAAGAAACAGTAGAAAAGATTTGGAAATTCTTTCATTTCTGAATACCGAAGCCTTTGATTATAAGCTAATTCTATATTTTTTAAAAACTAACTACAACTATCGTTCGTAATTATGATATAGATGCTTCCTATTGAATAAGAGTTGTACCACCTTGCAGTAATTTCTCTAGATATAGACGATAAGCTGTTCTAAAGTGATATAGTGAAAAGTCCCTATCACTTTTTATTTTAAATCGGATTAAGTAATATAGTAAAAAACGAAGATGAAGTGATTCCCACTCTGAACAACTCTGGCCTAAAGAGGCATATTCTTGTTCAACTAGTTTCAAAAAGACAAATGCTTGATCATAAAATTTCTGAAGCATATAAAAATTCCCTTTCTTATTAGTAACACTAGTCTAACAAAAAAAGGAACTAAAAAAGCTTCAAATCCTATAAAAGAAGAATTTAAAGCTAAACGAACTAAAAATAAAATAAAGAGGTAATTACAGATTTAAAAATTAAAATTTGAAATTTCAACAGTCCACTATATTTATAAATAAAAAAACGTTCAGTTGAACGTTTCGATTTATACTCCGCCAGTAGGACTCGAACCTACGACATCATGATTAACAGTCATGCGCTACTACCAACTGAGCTATGGCGGATAA
>NZ_JAPVZE010000008.1:0-71266 GCF_041432205.1 Streptococcus sp. 27098_8_51 | reverse complement strand
CCTAATTCTATTACATTCCCATAACTTGATGCATACGGATATTCTGCTTTAGTTTCCTTATTTTTTTCAGGCATTCTAATTTTAGTTTCAGCTTTTATCTGACCATCATCTTTGACAAAAAACCTCATATCTCCTGCAAAAGCTAATCCATCCACAATATCATTAATATTAGCGTATAAATCAAATGTCATCGTTTTTGAATGGGAATCATACTTGGTCGTTTTGATTTCTATCGATTTATAGTTATTTCCATAGTATACCTTGGCATTTTTAGAAACATTACTGATCTTTCCAAGAATTTCAAAGTGTCCATCTTTAGATGGGTTTAGAATGCCATAAATTTTTGATTTGATTTCATCAAGTTTTTCAGTTTCATATTCTAAGGCACTACCATCGTCATAAGCAATGATATTTCCCTTATCATCGTATTTATAATCGTATTCCTCTATTCTCTTACCAGTTTCACTTGTAAAGTCATCAACTTCTCTAAATTTCTTTTTAATGAGTTTCTTTAAATCTTTGCTTTCAAAGTCTCTAATTGTTGAAATTGTTTTATGAATAGTCAAGCTAGATTTTTCTTCGGTAGCCTCTTCATTTTCTTGATGATGTTCTACTTCAGTTGTATCTTTTTTAAGACTATCCTCTTTTCTATTTTCTAAATTTTTAAATTTAGATTCGGAAATCTCGCCAAGCTTTTGGTATTTAGATGAATCTTGATCAGGATCTACTAGATAATAGGAAATCATCCCATTTTTATCAGCATGATCAGCAAATTTAATTCTATGAATCTTTGTGAAATTGCTAGAACCGTCTAATGCAATCACTTCAATGATTTTTCCTCTTAAATCTCCTGCACCTTTAATTTCATAAATGGTATTTCCGTCTTTGTCAAGTTTTCTATTTCGTCCTTGACCCTCACCTGCATAAGTGACTTCAAGATTTTTCTCAACCTCTCCATCTTCATTAACAAGAGCGGCCCCAGCATACCAAACTTCGTTGGCAATCTCGTCAAATTTTTCAGGATGTTCTTTTTGATCTCTCGCAAATAGCGTTTCATTCTTATATTGCTCTTTGACCTTGTGATAAGTATCCTTTGTAATTAACTTAATTTTTCCAGGGTTTGAAAAATCAATTGAAACAATCTTTGGAGGGGTGTTATCAATTTTTACAGGAATATAGGAAACCTGCCATGGGTAATCCTTGGTTAATCTATATTTAAATTTATAGAAATATTGGCCTTCCGCAATCGGTTCAAATTGTCCTCGTATCTTAGTAGCAGGATCTTTTTTGTCATTACTTTCTGGGGCATTTTCTTCTCTACCTCTAGGGTTATAAATGAGTCCATCCCATTTCAAGTCACCCCAAACTTTTAGCTTAGAAGATTTAATGCCCTTTGCATCATTTCTTTTAGAGTTTAAAATTCCTTTAATAAAGTGTTCTCTCGAAATGACTTTTAAGTCTTTTTGATTTTCTCCTTCTTTATTTGTATTTACTATTGAAATCACCCCTTCTTCTGCACTTCTTAATACAAGTGGAGAAGGCGTTAATCCTCTCTCAAGTTGAGCATCTTGAGGATTTCCATTTGAATCTAAAGGATAGATTTTAGCAATATTAGAGCCACTTGATGAAGGTGCGTTGATTCCTTCGTTATTGAAAGCAAATAATTCTGGATTTTGATCTAGGGATGTTGTATTTTTATCTTTTCTATTTTGGATAACTCCTGCTGGATTAAATTTATCTATACCATGTTCTCCACCAATCCCCTTATTTAAGGTACCTGGAATTTTTGGTTTACCATCATCATCATAACCTTCCATTGCTTTTGATTTTGATCCTTCTTCCCAGGCCCATTTATCAAGGATTGGTTCGTGGTTCCAATTCCCAGCAAATCCCATTAGAGGCATCGACAAAGAAGGTTGGAAGTTTCTTTTCTTACCGTTGGAGTTTAGAGCTTCCATTTCTTCCACTGACTCAAAATGAATAAATGATTCTACAAATTTATTTTTGTTTTTAGCTTCTCCAACATTTATAACCGCATTTAAATCAAAGCTGGAATTTGGACCTATAGTGAAAGTATCATGCTCAAATGTGATATTTGCTCCTTTGACTTTTTCTGGGTGAATTTCTGGAACAATTTGCTTCCCGTCCGGAGATTTTTCATCTTTATATGTTTCATCGAGTTTTAGCCTATCAGTTAGAGCATCTGTAGTTACAGTTGATGCAGAAACTTTAAAGGTTAAAGGTCTGTTTGAGGTATTGTGAAGCTTAATTGTAAAGTATTTTTTATCACCTTTTATTTCTTTAAGAGAAATGGAACCATATGAATTTACCAAACCTTTAGAATCTGTATTTTTGAAAGTTGCTACAACTTCATTTCTCAAAGCGTTGGCAACATTAATTAGCCCCGCTCCCTGCTGTCTAGGTGATGCAAAGTATTGACTCTTTTCTTTCCAAGAGGTTGCATCCATCATAGGTCTTGCAGTATTTTGTAGAGCTATTTTTGTAAGACTTGTAAGGTCTATTTTGTCATCTCCCTTAAGATTTTTCAAGACAGGTCTTTCAAGCAATTCCTTTAATTTTGGTCGAATCAAAACAGTAGAAGCTGCTACGATTGGAGTTGCCATACTAGTTCCTGACATATAACCATAAGTGGATTTACCATTGATAACATTTAGAGTGGATTTAATATTTTTACCAGGTGCTGAAACATCCGGTTTTAAAAGCAAGTCTGTTCTTGGCCCCCAAGATGTAGACCCTGCTGGGACTATAATATCTTCTTTATAAAGTTCTTTGTCTGTGTCAGCTGCAAATTTAAAGTCAATTTCTTTTTCATCACCTACATTCGGTTTATTAGAATTATAGCTTTCCATATCAATTGGATAGTATTGTTCTAAGTTATCTTTAAAATCTTCCTTATTATTTCTTTTGACTTCAGTTTTTTTATCAGGGTTAATCATGTTCCATAATTTTACACCATCATCTCCTGAAATTGAAAATACTTGACTAGTAGTCCCTTCATCCGCTTCATATCCCATAGCTGGAAGGTCTGTCCAATTATCTCTATTGTAGTAATTTACAGTATTTACAACCATAATGGCACGTGCGCCTTTATCCGTTGCTCTTTTAAAAGCATCTTTTAAATCCTTGGTATAAATTCTATCCATTACTGCAATTTTGCCCTTAAGATCCAAGCCTATCAAATCTTTGTCTTGACCTTTACCTATATATACAAATTTTAATTTATTTGGAGTTTTTGACCCATCCTCATTTGTTAGGATTTTATTTTTATCGAAAAAAGCTCCTATATTTCTGTATTTAAAACTTTGTCCTCCAATGTTAACCTTATCAAACTCAATGGTTTGATTTTTAGCAGAAGCGACCGCTATCGCATCTTCATGTGCGGCAGTTCGTGTTACATTTCCAGTATCTGTCATTTTCAGATTATTATTGGCTACTAAATCCCAAGAAGAACTTGAAGCAGAAGTCGCAAAATTACCTGTAGCAACAACCATTGGGATTCCAGCTTTTCTTAATGCTCTAATAGCCTCCCAGTATTTCTCACCTACAAGACCTGTTCCCGTAAAGCCAGATGATACCGAAACAACATCGACATTGTGTTTGATCGAATCTTCAATAGCATGAAACATTGTTTCATCACCCGCAAACCCAGATCCTGCGTCAGAGTACATTTTATAAGAGAAAATTTGTGCATTAGGCGCAATTCCATCTATGCCATTAAAGTTCTTGATGTCTTTTTCAGTATCATTTCCAGCAAGAATCCCTGCAATATGCATCCCATGTGGGTCAAAATAATCCCTACCATCATCATATTTTTCTACAGTGATTTTACCACCATTATAATAATTGAACGCATGAGGGATTTTATCACTCAACCAATAATTTTTATCAGTGCCTTTTAAGTCATCTTTTTTAAATTTCATCGAGTCTTTGGCATCATCATCGATTCTCATAGCCTTATGCCTATAATCTGTTCCAGTATCGATATTTGAAATAACCATACCTCTACCATCAAAATTTTTCCCAAATGGAGCATTAATAGACTTTAGGTAATCAATAGCTTCCTCAACTCCAATTTCCTTTCTGGCATGATTCATCATTGGTTGGACTTTTTGTGATCGTTCAACCGACGAAACACCTTCTATTTGTTTAATTTTGTCCAAATTATCTGGAGTTGTTTCAATGGCAGCGCCATTAAAAATCGTATTATAGGTATATAAAACTTTTGTATCCTTAAGATTGGATAGTTCCTTGATTGCTTTTTCTCCAGATTCTTTATCTTTAAATTCAGCAATATAGACAAGTTTATCTTCTTTTTTCGGATTTTCTGTATCTTTATTTACAAATGAGTCCGCATCATCTCCTTTGGGTTGCTTGGAGTCTTCTTTGATACTTGCTCCTTCGTTACTAGTTTTTTTGTCTATCTCAGACTTTCTACTAACAACCTCTTTTTCCTCAATAACTGTTGTCTTCTTCTCCTCAATATCCTTTGAAGTTTCTATAACATTATGAATATCTTCAGATTGTTCATTGTTTTCTGTTTCTTTATCTGCTACTACTTTTTCTTTACCAGAAATTTTTAAAGCATCTTCAGAACTAGGTGCATCTGCTACTACTTTTTCTTTATCAGAAATTCTTAAAGCATCTTCAGAACTAGGTGCATCTGCTAAAATTACCTCATTGGGGGCATATGCTGCTAAAATAACTGCAGCAGTAGTTAATGACAATACCGTACTTTTTTTCATTATAATTCCTTCATTTTTTATTTTAAACCCAATAGATAGAAAACTTTAACTTTGCTAGCCTTTGTTATAAAAAGTTTTATGACGTATTATCTAGTGGGATAGAGTAGTACATTTATATATAATTGTTAGCTCTCTGAAAAATAGTATATCAATTAAAAAAATTTAAGTCAAGAAAAATTAACCCAGGTTAATTTTTTTTTTAATCCATGTTAACAAATAGATTAGTCAATAAATATTATAGTTAACTGGGTACAATATAAACTCATTCCTCCCATCAAAAATAGTAGCAATCAACTGGAATAATTACCAAAATCGCAAAAAGGGGTATGGATAGAATTTATGCCTTAATAAACATGCAAAAACAACCGCTATAATTTTCAACGGTTGTTTGTAACATATTTAATGTTTAAATCTCATCCTATTTTATATCTTACGAACCCGCACTTTCGTAAGCGTCCAAGCCCCTGTCCCAGAGTTTTAAAGAAATAACAAAGAAAACAAGGGAAATCAACATCAAACCACCGATGTTAAAGAGCCCGTCTTTATCCTGCAAGAAATAGCTGGCAGGATAGTAGGCTGTAAAGGCGAAAGGTACGATAAAGCTAATCAACCAACGAAGGAGCGAATTGTAAATGGAAATCGGGTACTTAGCAAAATCATTAAACATATAGAAAATATAAATCATGGCACCTGACTGCTTGGTCCAAAAAGCGATGCTGGCAGTCGCGATTTTCAAGGAAGTATAGATCAAGGTCGCAAAAGGAATACAGACTAGGAAAAGTAGAAATTTAGGAAGAGTCCAAGCAATGCTTGATACTGTTGTCGCTAGCAAGATTCCACCGACCAATAGTTCGCCCAAGGCATCAATCTGAAAAGTTTCGACTAGGATGTGAAAGAGCGGATTGATAGGACGAGTCAGATACTTATCAAACTCACCTTTTCTCACTAAGCGTTGCCCCAGTGCCCAGAGATTGTCAAAAAAGAGATGGTCCAGTCCCTTGGGAATCAAGGAAAATCCATAGATAAAGGCAATCTCTTGAAAGGTCCAGCCTTCAAGCGAGGGGATATGTTGAAAGAGTACATTGAGAAACAAGAGGTTCAAACCTTGGGTCAGAAAGACACCTAAAACACCAACCACAAAATCAACCTTGTATTCCATGATTTGCTTGATGTATTGTCTGATAAAAATCAAATGCATGCGTTGATATTTTTTCATACTAACCTCCTTGAATGGTGATGAAGGACTGGACTCGTTTCCAAATCAGCTGAGACAAGCCCACCATCACTAAGAGCCAGAAAAACTGCAAAGCGAATGCCTGAAGAATCTGACTGGCATCGTATTTCCCAACAATGATCATGACAGGAGTGTAGATCAAGGATGAAAAAGGCAAAAAGGACAGAATATCTGAAACAATTTTTGGAAAGAAAGCTAAGGGAATCAAACTTCCAGACATAAAGGCCACTATGGAAGTCTTGAGTAGATTGGAACCCCATAGATTTTTAAACACAAAGGCTGAAAATCCAAAGCAGATATTAAAGAAAAAGTTAATCAGGTAGGCCAGCATTAAGCTAAAAAGATATAGGACCGTTAATCCCAGCACTTCTACAATCCCTTGCCCAGATAAGATTTTCATCAAGACAATGACACTTAAAAATGGCAGTCCAACAGAGATAAAAATCAACCACTTGGAGCCAAGCTCGGTGAAGAGATATGAGGCCGCAAAATGCACTGGTCTCAGCAAGCGCATGATAATGGAACCATCCCTGACCTCCTCCCCAATCATAAAGGAAGAATCTGACTTGGTCAAGAGATTGGTCACAAAACTCATGATGATGTAGAGGGTGATATCAGCCATACTGAAGCCTTGAATCAAGGACTCTTGCGAGGAATCAAAGACGGCCTTCCAGAGATAAAAGGCCACAAAAGCTCCCATCACATCACCAATCCGATAGAGAAGAAAATTCACTCGATAGGTGATCAACTCCTGAATCCCTGCATTGATAAAGGGTTTATAACGTCTCCACAATTTGACCATCTTAGAGCTCCTTTCGATAGAAGCGACGGATAATATCCTCAATATCCGTATCCACCATCTTCAAATCGCGAATTTCAAAATCAGACAGGGTTTGCTTGATAATATCAGCCGACTGGTAGCGGGAACTATCGAATTCAATATTGAGACTGTTTCCTTGTCTATCAATGGTCATATCCGAAAAGCCTTCATAGTGAGAAACGAGATGACTTTGACCTGGTACCAGTTCAAAAGAAAGAGTCTTCATCTTGCCAAAGGTTTCCTTGAGCTGGCTAACCGTTCCATCAAAAATCTCCTGCCCCTTGTCAATCATAAAAATCCGATCACAAAGTTGCTCAATGTCACTCAGGTCGTGAGTGGTCAAGAGAATGGTGGTCTCTTCCTCTTGGTTAATCTGAGTGATAGCGCGACGAATATTGTCCTTGACCGAAACATCCAAACCAATGGTCGGCTCATCTAAAAAGAGAACTTTGGGATTGTGGAGCAAGGAAGCCGCAATGTCCGCCCGCATCCGTTGTCCCAGTGAAAGAGTCCGCACGGGGTCCTTGATAAAGTCCTTCAAGTCCAAGACTTCATTCAAAAAATCCATGCGCTTATGGAAGAGCGAGTCTGGCACATCGTAAATCTCTTTTAAGACCGTGTAGGTCTCTTGCAGAGCCAAATCCCACCATAGCTGGGTTCTTTGCCCAAAGACAACTCCAATATCCTTGACATAGTCTTGGCGATTATCCTGCGGAATCTTGCCGTTAATCCGACAAAAACCAGATGTCGGTTTCAAAATCCCTGTCAGCATCTTAATAGTTGTCGATTTCCCAGCACCATTAGCTCCGATAAAACCTAAAATTTGGCCCTTTGGTACCTCGAAGGTCAAATCCTTGACCGCTTCAAAGGTCTGCTTTTCAGGATGAATAAAGGAGCGCAAAGCTCCTTTCAACCCCGGTTCTTTGACTGTCTTCACAAAATTTTTCTGAAGATGTTCCACTTCTATCATTGCCATAAATCTCTCCCTATAGCAAGGAATAACAACATTGTATTTTTGACTACAAATATTCTAAATCCTTACTTTCTAATTGTTATTCTTACAGAAGGCTTTATACCAACCTATTATAGTCCAATAAAAAAAGGAATGCAAGCGTTTGCCTACAGATTATGAAATTAGAGATTTCACTCTTAAAATGCTATTTTAAATCCAAAATTCTGGTTTAATAGTTTCCTTAAAACACCAAAAAGACCTGCCCGATGGGCAGGTTACGAGTTGTAAAAAGCAAACTATTTTGATCAATATGATTCACTATTTAATCAACGAACTAATCTTTCAAAATTCTTTTCACAATCCCATCTCTATCAATTAGAAAACAATCTGGAAAGGTCATATGCTCCCATTTTTCATAATCAAAACTGGAATCAAAGTGATGTAGTAGTATTCCTATCAAATTCCCGTGTGAACTAAGTAAAATCATTTTTTCTGAGTATCTCTCTTCCAATTCCATTAAAAAATTTAGTACTCTAGCTAGTGCGTCTTGATTTGATTCCCCTTCTAAAAGAGATTCACTAGGATTTTGCCATAAATATTTAATACTGTCTTCAAACTCAGAATCTTTTATAAAGGTTGAAGATAATTTTCGCTCTCGTAACCGATTATCAAGAACTATTTTATCAAATTGAATTGGCGAGCTATTAATCGTTTCAAATGCTCGTTTATAAGGACTAGAAAAATAATAATCAATATTAAAAGAATTCAAAAAATCTAACTGGTCAAGAGATGAGAATCCTTTTTCTGATAAAGTTCTATTGAAATCATCACTTGAAAATCTTGAATGAGCATGTCTAAGTAAAATATAAGAATTATTCATAAGTCATTACCTTTCAATTATTATCATCAGTCTCAATGGATTTTTAAGCCCTCAATTATTCTCTAAAAATTCTTTAATGCGAGAAACAATAGCATCGCTTTGATAATGATAGAGGTCGTGAGGCGCATCCATATAGACGACTTGAACATTAGACTGGTCGCTTGCAAATCTCTCTGCATAACGTTGCCATTCTGATTGGCTAAAACTGGTGCCTTCGCCGTTAGATACCAGTAATAAGGTGGGAATTTTCGGATTGATGCTAGAGGGAACTTTCTTAGCATTTTCCTTTACCGTTTGAGATTCATAAAGCATGGCTTGTGACATCAACTGCTTATAAGCTAGAAGTTTATATTGTTTTCGTTCATTTTCGGTCAGAGTTTGATTTTTTATATAAAAAGACTCAGGTAAATAGCGTAATAAACCAATCTTGCTACTCCAATATGCCACAGTGAGCAAGGCCTGATTATCCTTTAAATTCTCATAACTTGACGGCAGTGCCCAATCCAGACCAATCAAGGCTTTCACTTCATCAGGATACTTCTCCTGCCAAGCCAAACTCTCTAGACTAGCCATGGAATGAGACAGAATGATAAACGGCCCTGTGATATTTGCTTGGGAAAGAGCTTGGCGAGTCTCAGACAAAACCTCCATCACATCTCTTGAATGATTGCTATCATCACTATAACCATATCCCGCCCTCTCCACGATAACTAGCTTATACTGTTTCGATAAGGATTCCGATACTTCTTTAAAATCCAATATAGGAGAAGCAATACCAGCACCTGAGATAACTACTATAGTCTCAGGTCCTTCACCTTGAACATAAACATTCATTTGATGACCATTGACAAGAACTTGCTGTCCCACAGGTGTTAGTGAGGCTTGTTCCTTTTCCAAACTGATACGATGAAAGATGAATGTTGCCCCTAAAAACAAAAGAATGAAACTAAGAAAGCCAAGACTCCATTTTTTCAGTTTTTTCATAGCATTATTGTACAAAAATTAGACTCTTTTAGCAACTTAAGATAGATTCTTCCCCAACATATTCTCTATAGTTTCAAACACCAAAAAACCTGCCCTTAGGGGCAGGTTCTTTCTGTATTGTTCAGCTCGATTAAGCTTTACCTTCTGAACCGAATACGTCGATGCGTTCTTCAACTGATGCTTGGATAGCTTTTACACCGTCAGCCAAGAATTTACGTGGGTCGAAGAGTTTTTTCTTGTCGTATTCTGCTTCGTTTGCTTCGTAGTCACGAGCAAATTTACGAGTTGCGTTAGCGAATGCGATTTGACATTCAGTGTTAACGTTAACTTTCGCAACACCAAGTTTGATAGCTGCTTGGATTTGCTCATCAGGAATACCTGATCCACCGTGCAATACGATTGGGAAACCTGGAAGAGCTTCTGTCAATTTTTGCAAGTGGTCAAGGTCAAGACCTTCCCAGTTTGCTGGGTATGGACCGTGGATGTTACCGATACCAGCTGCCAAGAAGTCGATACCAGTTGCAACCATTGCTTTAGCGTCTTCGATTGGAGCCAATTCACCTTTACCGATGATACCGTCTTCTTCACCACCGATAGTACCAACTTCAGCTTCTACTGAGATACCTTTAGCGTGAGCTTTTTCAACAACTTCTTTAGCCAATTTAAGGTTTTCTTCAACTGGAAGGTGTGAACCGTCAAACATGATTGAAGTGTAACCAACTTCGATACACTCAAGTGCATCTTCGTAGTGACCGTGGTCAAGGTGGATAGCTACTGGTACAGTGATACCCATTGACTCAACAAGGTTAGCGATCAAGTTGCGAGCAACTTTGTAACCACCCATGTATTTAGCAGCACCCATTGAAGTTTGGATCAAAACTGGAGCTTTTTTAGCTTCTGCTGCACGCAAGATAGCTTGAGTCCACTCAAGGTTGTTTGTGTTAAATCCACCAACTGCATAACCGTTGTCACGAGCTGCTTGGACAAATTTTTCTGCTGAAACGATTGCCATTTGTCAGGCCTCCTATATATTTTTTGGGACATCCCATTTACATTGTTCATTTTATCACTTTTTGACAAAAAAAGCTAGTTTTTCCCATACTTTAGATTGAATTTCTTCCAACTCAATCAATGTAAACCCTTTCTTTCCCTTAGTCTTGATCGACTTTAGGATAAGACATGAAGAAGGTCAAACGATAATCTTGCATCTCAAAATGATAAGGTAATTTCTCGTGTTCTAATAAACTTTTGACCACAAAGAGCCCCATTCCTGAACCCTTGGCCTTGCGACTAGCATTTTCAGAAAAAGACTGGGCCAATTTTTCTTGTTCTTCAGAACTACAGCTATTCTCAATAAAGAGTTCTCCTTCTCTCTCCCCGATGCGGACCAGGCCACCTGGAGTGGAGTGCTTGATGGCATTGCTGATGAGATTAGATAGGATCAATTTCATGACAGATGGGTTTATGTAAGCTTGCTGACGGGTTAGGCTAATGTCTACCTGAAGTTCTCTCTCCTTGGCGAGCAAAGCATAATCATTAACCAGACTTTGCGTCATCTGAAGAAGGTCGACCTCTTCTTTCTCGTCTCGCAATTCCTGAACAGAAGAAAGAGACAGTATCTGGAGAACGTGGTGGCTGAGGTCATCCACAATCCCCAAGGCAACTCCAAGATAATGGTCTCTATCCTTATAACGGCCGACATTTTCTTTCATATTTTCGATTAGGATTTTCAAGCTAGCCAGTGGTGTTTTCAATTCATGAGAAGCTCCTCGCAGGAACTCAACCTTCATCTTCTCCAGCTGGAGAATAGCTTCATTCTTGTCATGCAAGTCCGCAATGACAGTCAAGAGATGCTGGTAAAGGCTATTGATTTGTTCCTTGAGATCACCAATCTCGTCCTTAGAATCTACACGCAATCGCACTTGGGCATCCAAATCCATCATCCGACGGGTCACTCGCTTGATTTCCAAAATCGGTGCAACAATGGTTCGAGCATAGATATAGGCTACCAAGAGGGAAATCAGAAAGGATGCCAGCAAGGTATAGGGGAGAAACTGGAGACTGATCTGCTCTGCTTCTTTTTGCAAGTCCATTGAAGCTAGAAATTGGAGAGTCATGGTGCTACCATCTTGCGTTTTCACCTCACGCTCCTCGATAAAGAGGGAAATGGTCTGGCGGTCCGTATCCAGAGGAAGATTGTCCTTGACTTCTAACTTGTCCTCGGTCATCTCTCCCTTGACAGCCCCTTTGATATCACTGCTCTGGGAATACAAATCCAACACTTGCTCGATGCTTTGCCTATCTTTTCCGTCTAGGGATTGGGCAATAGCAGTCGCTTTCTGACCAATGGTTTCCTGACGATGGCTCAGATAAGTAGAGGGAAAGAGAAAATAAATGGCTAAATGAAGACAAATAACCAGAACACTAAAAATCGAGAAGGTATAGCTAAAAATCTTTGTAAATAAACCTGTTCGTTTCATTTTCGCTCCAATTTATAACCAACATTGCGCACAGTGAGGATGCAATCCAAGTCTAGCTTTTTCCGCAGTTCTTTGATATAGACATCAATGACACGGTCAAAGGGAACCTCATCTGTTGCCTTCCAGACCGCATCGATAATCTGAGAACGAGTCAAGGCCCGTCCTTCATTTTTCACCAGATAGTCCAGAATTTCCAACTCTTTGGCATTAATGGCCACTTCTTGACCTGCGAGGCTTGCACTGTAACTCTCAAAATCCACCTTGGTATCCTTATAGGAGAAGACTCGTCCCGTATCGTAGTAGCGCTTGAAAATTGCATCCACCCTCACTTTTAGAAGGGAGAGAGAGAAGGGCTTTTCCAGATAACCATCTGCTAGAGAAGCAAAAGCACTCATCTTGTATTCCTCATCCTGAAAGGCGGTTAACATCAGGACAGGGACCTGACTGGTTTTACGAATCTCCGCTAGGACTTCGAGGCCATTAAGCTTGGGCATTTGGATATCCAATAAAACTAGGGCTACTTCATAGCTGGAAAATTTTTCCAGAGCTTCTTGACCGTCTGCTGCCTCAATGGTTTCATAACCACAATCCGTCAAATAGTCACTGATTCCCTCACGGATCATCTCTTCATCTTCTACAATTAAAATTTTCATAGAAAAAACGGTTCACATCCTTTAAATTTCTTGTAAATCTCCTCTGTTTCATCCTGATAGGAAGAGTCCTTATACTCAATGAAAACCAAAGAGCAAACTAGGAAGCTAGCCGCAGGCTGTACTTGAGTACGGCAAGGTGAAGCTGACGTGGTTTGAAGAGATTTTCGAAGAGTCCTTATCAAGACAAAACAGATAAAAATGCTACCTATATTATACCCCATTTAGGGGAGAATAGGTAGCAAGTTTTTTATTCGCTATCGAGCAAGAGTTCTTTTGGTTGTTTTCTAAGGAGATTGCTTGAAGCAAGCGCCATAACGAGAACCACTAGAACCAAAGCAAGGACAAAGACGATGATAAAGTCTGATGTCTGAATGGAAATGTCTAGGCTCGACAAGGTCTTGCTAAAGCCGTCTACTTCTGCACCACCACCAAGGTTAGAAGCTTGAGCAGCCTTACTGGCTTGCTTGGCAACACCTGAAGTGACATTGGCAAGAACAGTATTTCCGATTGCACGGGCTGTGTAGTTGGCTAGGAAGTAAGCAGAAACAAGAGCAGGGATGGCAATCAAGATCGATTCGGTGATGAATTGCCCCAAGATACTTGCCTGCTTGAGACCGATAGAGAGGAGGATTCCCACTTCCTTGCGACGGGCATTGATCCAAAGACTGAGCAAGAGTGCAAGGAGAAGAACTGAGAAGCTCAAGCTACCCCAAAAGAGGAGGTTGGCCATCTTGTACATACCAGAGATGGATTGCTCTAGAGCTGGGTAGTTAGAGGAGCTCTTCACAAGTGTGTAGCTCTTCCAGTTGATACCGCTGATACCATTCAACTCTTTCATGACGTCATCCAAGTTCTTGTCCGCTGTTACAAAGAAGGTTGCGTCCCCATAAATAGCTGTGTCTTCTGTGTATCCATAAAGTTTTGCAGCAGTGTGAATGTCTGTGATAGCTGTGTTTTCATAGAGTTCTTGTGAGTAGGTTACTGCTGACTTATTGTGACCATCAAAGAGTCCCTTGATTGTCACTTCAACTGTTTCTTTGGCCCCTTTTTCATTGTCTGCATCATAGACATTAGAGTCCAATTTGACCTTATCTCCGACTTTCCAACCGTGTTTGGCTGCCAAGTCCTTGTGCATGAGGATCTTGTCCTTGTCGTCGTTGGTTAGGTGCTCACCTTCAACTAGCTTATATGAGCCAGAGACAAACTTGTCTTCTTTAGAGGAGTCATTGACACCTGTAATCATCAAACTGCTTCCAAACCGTTTGGCACGGTCTGCAGTGAGATTTTTCTTGGTTTCTGGCGTTTCAATGAGGTCGTATCCAGTCAAATCTCCGATAACGTTGATGCGTTTAACATAAGACTCGATGGCCTTATTTTCGGTGATTTTTTTGATATCCTCACCCTTAATATTCCCAGAACCACGTGGCGTTCCTTGATTGACGCGACGATTGATTTGCATGGAGAAACTATTGGTGATATTTTTAAAGGTCTCCTGAGAGGCCTTGGCAGTAGCTCCCTTGATCGACAAACCGACCAAACTCAAGCTCGCCATGAGGAGAATAATCAGGAAGATAACAATCGATTTGAAAAACTTCCTTGTAACATAGGCAAATGCGTTGTGTAACATAGGTTCCCTTTCTAGATTTGATTTCATAATTCTATCAAAACAAGCTCATCTTATTTTGTAGTGTTGCGAGTTTCAGTCAGTTTCTTGTCCTTCAATTCAAGTGTAATATCTGACGCTTGTGCCACTTCTTTACTGTGGGTGACGACGATCACACATTTACCTGTTTTCTGGGCAAGTGATTTGAGCAGTTCGATAATATCTCCAGCAGTTTTAGGGTCCAGATTTCCTGTTGGCTCATCAGCTAGAATAACTGGAGCTTCTGAGACTAAACTGCGAGCGATGGCTACACGTTGCTGTTGACCACCTGATAACTGGAGAACGTTCCGCTTGATCTGACTTTCATCCAAACCAAGCTCAAGAAGTGTATCCTTGCTTGCTTTTTTGTTGACCAAGCGGATATTTTCCAGCGGAGAAAGATAATCTATCAAGTTATAATTTTGAAAGACCAGGGAAATATGGTGCATGCGATGGTATGAATACCCCTTGTTCCGAATGTCCTCTCCTTGGAAAAGGATAGAACCTTCAACAGGACTATCTAGACCAGCCAGTAGGGACAAGAGAGTGGATTTTCCTGCTCCTGACTCACCAATGATACTATAAAATTTTCCGGGTTCAAAATTATACTTGATCTGATATAAAACTGCTTCAGCAGTGTTCTTATAACGGTAGGTAACATCTTGCAATTGTAATAAAGTCATGATTTCTCCTTCTTAACTAATAGATGATAAAATTTCTTTCGGCGATTTTCTAAATAGAAATACGAAACAAAGGGCTACAGACAAGCAACCAATCAGGAGCAGAAAGACATAGGATTCTGCAAAGGATAGGAGACTGGTTGATAGACCACTTGCTTTGGCCAGCGTGTCCTGTAAGGTTGCCTGATCTCCACTGGCTAGTACAGTTTGGAGTAGATAGGATGTGATGGCATTTCCAGCGATAAAGGATGGAAGCAAAGCTCCAAGTGATACCAAAACTACCTCTAAACAGAACTGGAGGAAGATCGAACTCTTGCCTTTTCCAAGTGCCAGAAGAATCCCCACTTCGTAGACCCTTTCTCTCAACCAGAGAGACAATACCAAAATTAAGGCTCCTGCTCCAGCTATCAACATCCCATAAAGAAAGATGGTCAGGAAGGTTTGGAAGGTTGCCACTGAGTCTTTGATTTGTTCAAAGGCCTTGTTTTCCTTCTCAACTTGGTAGCCTTGACTTTCTAAAGCCAAGTTTTCTACCTGCTTCATGAGTCCTTCCATTTCCTTAGGATTTTCTACATAGAAGCGCGCTGCACTGACTTGCGGTTCACTATTTCCCAGAAGCGTTTGGCTGCTTTCATAGTCTGTAAAGACCTGGTTTTCACTGAAATCGGAAGACAAGCCTGTGAACTTTTCTTGTTTTTTACCAGAAAAGATGCCGACAATTTCAAACTCTACTGTTTGCCCTTTTCCAGCTTCGGATTGACCAGCATCCAAGCGAATCTTGTCGTGAAGCGAAAGACCGTTCTTCTTGGCCAACTCTTCGTGGATAAGGATTTTCTTGGAATCCCCTTTTTGAAGGTGTCGCCCTTCTTTTATATTGAAAGCCGAACTGGTAAAAGTGACATCCTTGGATGAATCTTCAAGAGCCGTTAAGCTAACCAAGTTCTTGTCTGCAGCTGACAAATCATCACGTTCTACGCTCTGCTCACCACTCACCGCTTCCTTGTCTTTCAGTTTTGCGACCGTCTCAAGTTCAGGAGAGACATTTTCCAGTCCCTTAATCTTGCTCACGGATGCTAGGTCCGACAACTTGAAGGTCTGTCCATTTTCTATCTTTTTGATAGAAAAAGATGTGTTGAGTGATTTGTAAAGATTGCTTTCTACTGTTTTGTTGGACTTCATCAGAGTCAAACAGGCTGAAATTCCTGCTAAAAGGACAAATAAAATCAGAAATAAAATAAAACTTCTCAGTCGTTTTCTGCTGACATAAGCCCAAGCTCTTTGGATTGGATTCATTTGTCACCTCCATGTTTGTAAGACTATTATAAAATCCAAATATGAAATGTTTATGAAATCAAAAATTTTTTTTGATTTATTTTTTGAAAAAACAAAAAAGCTAGCAAACGCTAACTTTTCTTCATATATAAGGATAAATAGTACCAATCAAAAATCTACTTCATTTTAAAAATGATAGTCACATCTTTCTGATTAGTATTTTTCCATTTCCTAAGTTCTTCATTTTCTGACTAGTGTTTGAGGATATTCTTGATAGAATGAAATAGTGAACTCAGTTTAAATGTTCTGATACAATGAACTGTTCTTGATGCCAATATTTTTCTATACACGAAACGAAGCCTCTAGTCTTCTTTGTAAAAACAAAAAGAGCTAGCCAAAGCTAACTCTTACCCTATGCGGAGAGAGGGACTTGAACCCTCACGACCTAAAGCGGTCACAGGATCCTTAGTCCTGCGCGTCTGCCAATTCCGCCATCCCCGCGTCGATTACTTTACTAGTATATCAACTTTCAAAATCTTTGTCAACACTTTTTTCAGATTTTTTTCATTTTTCCAACCGGCTTATAGTTCAATTTCAGCAAGGTTTTCATCCAGTAATTTTGCTCCCAATGTGTTCTTAAAATGCCCAAGAGCAAACAGATGATTTTCTGGCCAAATAGAGGCAACCGCAGGTTTGACAACTTCAATGTCATAACCTAAATTGTAGGCATCAATAGCCGTATGAAGGACACAAATGTCAGTCAATACACCGGTCAAAATGACCGTATCTACCCGACGTTCCCGCAAACGGATATCTAAGTCCGTTCCTGAAAATGCTGAATAGTGACGTTTGTCCATCCAAAAGACGCGACTATCCGCCTCATGCTCAGCATAAAAGTCAGCTAGGGGGCCATAAAGGTTACGACCACTAGTTCCGATGATGTTGTGTGGTGGAAAGAGCTTGCTTTCTGGGTGGAATGTATCCTTCTCTTCATGAGCATCAATGGTAAAAAAGACATAGTCTCCACGATCAAAAGCTAATCTGGTTGCCTGATCAATGGCTTTTGATATTGCTTGAGCGGGAGCGCCAGCAGTTAGCTTTCCATGGTCTGCTACGAAATCCTCTGTATAGTCAATCGAGATTAAAGCTTTTGCCATTAGTAGTCCCTCTTTTTCACTTCCTCAAAAATATCACTAATTAGAACTTTGAGATAAGTCCCCTTCATTCCTAATGAGCGACTCTCAATAATTCCCGCTGACTCCAGTTTACGAAGCGCATTGACAATCACTGAGCGTGTAATGCCAATACGGTCTGCAATAACAGACGCAGTCAGCTGCCCTTCATTTCCATCCAATTCAGCTAAAATAGCTGATACGGCACGAAGTTCTGAATAGGAAAGGGTGTTGACCGCCATGGTAACAGCCGTACGACGGCGAATATTTTTCTCATCTTCTTCACGTTGAAAGTTCAATAGTTGAATTCCCACAACCGTGCTCGCAATCTCGACAAGAATCAAATCTTCATCTTCAAATTTCTTATCATTGCGCCAAATGATTAACGAACCTAGGCGAATCCCTGATACATGAATCGGAGCAATAGTTGTCAACCCATCTGGAAAGTCCGCACGGCTCTCCACAGGGAAAATGGTCAAATCATGTTCAACAGGAAGATTTGCTTCCGTATCATAAATCATGTTCGCCCCTTGTACATAGACCTCAGGGAAGGTTTTGGTTTGGAAGAATTGTTCTACACGGTCATTATTGGTCTTATAACGCATAAAGTAGCCCAAGAGACGTCCCTTGTTATTCACAATACAAGCGTTACAGTCAATAATATCAGCTAACTGGCGTGTGATCGCATTGTAAGGAAGTTCATCTTGGAGTTGCTCCTCAGAGCGCTTTAGAATAGACGTGATTTTTCTTGTTTTTTCTAATAAATGTGCCATTTTTTACCTCGCATATAATCGCTTCCATTATAACATAGAAAAGTCTTTATTTCAATAATTATCTGAAAATTGCTTATTTAATTGCAATTTTGAACAGCAAAAATATTTTAGAAAAAAAAGCGATTTTTTTATTGACATCCTATTTTATTTTTGATATTATAACATTATAAGAAGATGACATGATAAATCCCTTTCCGTTTCACCTATCCTTTACTATCACCATCTTCTTTTACTATCGGTCTCCTTATATATAAAAGCGATTCACACTGTGAATCGCTTTTTTCTATTTGTCTCCTTTGTTACGAATAACAAAGCCGGTCTTCTTTTCGCTTGAAGTGTTGCGAGGTTTTTTATTGTCTTTATTACGGTAACGTCTGTCTTTATCAAAACGATCGTTCCCACGACTGCCTTTTTTGAAATCATCACGGCGACCATTGCCGCGGCGATCACGGTCTCGACGGTCGTCCCCACGACGGCCTCCACGACCTCCCTTACCTTTGCCACCGAATCCATTACCTGATGGTTTAAATGGCAGTGGTTTTTCACGCGCAATCTCCACTTCAGGAAGGCTGTCTGGATCTTGGACTGTCAGACTCAAGATATACATAGCCAATTCTTCTGGACTAAATTCTGCAGCTAACTTACGAGCATCTTTAGCAAATTTCTCAAAGTTCCCACGAATGGCTTCGTCTGCGAAGTCTCGTTCGATTTTCTTGAGCGCTACTTGTTTCTTAGCTTGGAAGGCTTCTTCTGCTGTCGCTGGTTTCAAGCCTTTCATGCGTTTCTTAGTCAAGGTTTCGATGATTTGAAGGTAGCCCATTTCATTTGGTGCTACGAAAGTAATAGATTGACCTGACTTACCAGCACGACCTGTACGACCGATACGGTGAACATAACTTTCAGGATCTTGTGGAATATCGTAGTTGTAGACATGGGTCACACCTGAGATATCCAAACCACGTGCTGCAACGTCTGTCGCAACTAGAACATCAAGATTCCCATTTTTGAAATCACGAAGGACACGAAGACGTTTGTTCTGGTCTAAGTCACCATGAATCCCTTCTGCACGGAAGCCACGGATTTTAAGTCCACGAGTCAATTCATCTACACGGCGTTTGGTACGACCAAATACGATAGCAAGCTCTGGTTGTTCCACATCCATAAGACGTGTCATGGTATCAAATTTCTCTTGTTCCTTGACACGGATATAGTACTGATCTACCAATTCTGTTGTCAATTCCTTGGCAGCAATCTTGACATGCTCAGGGTCTTTCATAAACTGAACACCGATACGTTTGATAGCATCTGGCATGGTTGCTGAAAAGAGCAAGGTTTGACGATTTTCAGGGACACGGGAAATGATGGCTTCAATGTCTTCAAGGAAGCCCATGTTGAGCATTTCGTCCGCTTCGTCAAGAATCAGAGTTTCAATATCTTGTAATTTCAAGGCCTTGCGTTTAATCAAGTCCAAGAGACGGCCTGGTGTTCCTACCACGATGTGGGCACCAGATTTAAGAGCTTTGATTTGTTTTTCAATGCTGGAACCACCGTAAACTGAGCGAACTTTCACTCCCTTGCTACGGCCAAAACGGAAGAGTTCCTCTTGACTTTGGACAGCGAGTTCACGAGTTGGAGCGATAACCAAGGCTTGGATGGTCGCTTCTTCTGTACGGATTTTTTCAAGGGTTGGCAAGCCAAAGGCTGCAGTTTTTCCTGTACCTGTCTGAGCTTGACCAATAACGTCTTTTCCTTCGAGAGCCAAGGGAATGGTCTGTTCTTGGATGGGACTGGCTTCTACAAATCCAGCTTTTTCAATCTCTGCTAGCAATTCAGCAGACAAGTTAAATTCATTAAATTTCACGTTATTCTTCTTTCTAAAGGTGGTGCGAAGCCACCCTATAGGGCTTTAGTTTATACTTTTCTTTTCATGACGTATCTTCTACAAAAAAGAGATACCGTGTTGCTTCTTTTCCACGAAAGAAAAGTACTGGTTTCTTTGCAACCTATCTAGTATAACACAAGAGAGAAGCAAAAGATAGCCCAATTTCTCTAGAAAATCATGTAAGCGATTTTCTAGCAGTAAAGTAGCCCGAAACTGGTTTTTCAAAGGATTTGAAGGGAGCATTTCAAACTCACTCCATTTCCCGTAGCAGAATTGTGCAAAAGTTTTTTTCTTGTGCTAGAATGAAATGCGAATAGGAGGACTATAAATGTTAACTTATGATTTAATCGTTATCGGATTTGGTAAGGCAGGGAAAACACTGGCTGGTAAACTAGCTTCAGCTGGTAAAAAAGTTGCCCTTATCGAACGTAGTAAGGCTATGTACGGCGGAACTTGTATCAACATTGGTTGTATCCCAACTAAAACTTTGCTAGTTGCTGCTGAGAAAGATTTGTCTTTTGAAGAAGTCATTGCTACCAAAAATACTATCATTAGTCGCCTCAATGGTAAAAACTATGCGACTGTTGCTGGTACAGGTGTGGATATCTTTGATGCGGAAGCTCACTTCCTTTCAAACAAAGTCATCGAAATCCAAGCTGGTGATGAAAAACAAGAACTGACTGCTGAAACTATCGTTATCAATACCGGTGCCGTTTCAAACGTCTTGCCAATCCCTGGACTTGCTACAAGTAAGAATGTCTTTGACTCGACTGGTATTCAAAACTTGGACAAATTGCCTGAAAAACTTGGTGTCCTTGGTGGCGGAAATATCGGTCTTGAATTTGCAGGACTCTACAACAAACTTGGAAGCAAGGTTACAGTCCTAGATGCCTTGGATACTTTCCTTCCTCGTGCAGAACCATCCATCGCAGCTCTTGCTAAACAATACATGGAAGAAGACGGTATTGAATTGCTTCAAAACATCCGTACTACTGAAATCAAAAACGACGGTGACCAAGTCCTTGTCGTAACTGAAAACGAAACTTACCGTTTCGATGCCCTTCTCTACGCAACCGGACGTAAACCAAACGTTGAACCACTTCAACTTGAGAATACCGATATTGAACTAACAGAGCGTGGTGCTATCAAAGTAGACAAACATTGTCAAACAAACGTTCCTGGTGTCTTTGCAGTCGGAGACGTCAACGGTGGACCTCAATTTACCTACATTTCACTTGATGACTTCCGCGTTGTCTACAGCTACCTTGCTGGAGATGGTAGCTACACTCTTGAAGACCGTCTCAATGTACCAAACACCATGTTCATCACACCTGCACTTTCTCAAGTTGGCTTGACTGAAAGCCAAGCAGCAGATTTGAAACTTCCATATGCAGTGAAGGAAATCCTTGTTGCAGCAATGCCTCGTGGTCACGTAAATGGAGACCTTCGCGGAGCCTTCAAAGCTGTTGTCAATACTGAAACAAAAGAAATTCTTGGAGCAACTATCTTCTCAGAAGGTTCTCAAGAAATCATCAACATCATCACTGTTGCCATGGACAACAAAATCCCTTATACTTACTTCACAAAACAAATCTTCACTCACCCAACTTTGGCTGAGAACTTGAATGACTTGTTTGCGATTTAAGTTGAGACTGATTTGTTAGCTAACAGCCCTCTTTGGGCTGTTTTTGTTTCTGCGAAATCTCAAAACTGTCTTTTCCCTCTTTTATGATATAATAGAAACATGAAATTAAAAACTACTTTGGGCCTCCTTGCTGGGCGTTCTTCTCACTTCATCTTGAGCCGTCTTGGCCGTGGAAGCACGCTCCCAGGAAAACTCGCCCTTCAATTTGATAAAGATATTTTACAAAATTTAGCTAAGAACTACGAGATTGTCGTGGTCACTGGAACCAATGGAAAAACCCTGACAACTGCCCTCACTGTCGGCATTTTAAAAGAGGTCTATGGTCAGGTTCTGACCAATCCTAGCGGTGCCAATATGATTACAGGGATTACAACAACCTTCCTAACAGCCAAATCTTCTAAAACTGGGAAAAACATTGCCGTCCTCGAAATCGACGAAGCCAGTCTTTCTCGTATCTGTGACTATATCCAGCCTAGCCTTTTTGTCATCACTAACATTTTCCGTGACCAGATGGACCGCTACGGTGAGATTTACACAACTTATAACATGATTTTGGATGCCATCCGTAAGGTGCCTACGGCTACTGTTCTCCTCAATGGTGACAGTCCGCTTTTCTACAAGCCAGCTATTCCAAATCCTGTAGAGTATTTTGGTTTTGACTTGGAAAAAGGGCCAGCCCAACTGGCTCACTACAATACCGAAGGAATCCTCTGCCCTGACTGTCAAGGCATCCTCAAATATGAGCACAATACCTATGCCAACTTGGGTGCCTATATCTGTGAAAATTGTGGTTGCAAACGACCTGACTTGGACTACCGTCTGACAGACTTGGTTGAGTTGACCAACAATCGCTCTCGTTTTGTCATTGACGGACAAGAATACGGAATCCAAATCGGTGGACTTTACAACATCTACAATGCCCTTGCTGCGGTCGCTATTGCCCGTTTCCTCGGGGCTGATTCACAACTCATCAAGCAAGGATTTGATAAGAGTCGTGCTGTCTTTGGACGCCAGGAGACCTTCCATATCGGTGATAAAGAATGTACCCTCGTCTTGATTAAAAATCCTGTTGGCGCTACCCAAGCTATCGAGATGATCAAACTAGCTCCTTATCCATTTAGTTTATCTGTTCTCCTCAATGCCAACTATGCTGATGGGATTGATACTAGCTGGATCTGGGATGCGGACTTTGAACAAATCACTGACATGGACATTCCTGAAATCAACGCTGGTGGTGTTCGTCATTCTGAAATTGCACGCCGTCTTCGAGTGACTGGCTACCCAGCTGATAAAATCACTGAAACAAGTAGTCTGGAACAAGTTCTCAAGACCATTGAGAACCAAGATTGTAAGCATGCCTATATCCTAGCAACCTATACTGCTATGCTTGAATTCCGCGAACTGCTGGCTAGTCGTCAGATTGTTAGAAAGGAGATGAACTAATGGTTTATACTTCACTTTCCTCAAAAGCTGGCAACTACCCTTATCAGCTCAACATCGCCCACCTCTATGGAAACCTCATGAATACCTACGGGGACAATGGAAACATCCTCATGCTCAAGTATGTGGCTGAAAAACTGGGGGCACATGTGACGGTTGACATCGTTTCTCTCCATGATGACTTTGACGAAAATCACTACGATATCGCCTTTTTCGGTGGCGGCCAAGACTTTGAACAAAGCATCATCGCAGGCGACCTTCCTGCTAAAAAAGAGAGCATTGACAACTACATCCAAAACGACGGAGTGGTTCTCGCTATCTGCGGTGGTTTCCAACTATTGGGTCAATATTATGTTGAAGCTTCAGGGAAACGCATCGAAGGGCTAGGGGTCATGGGCCACTATACCCTCAACCAAACCAATAACCGCTTTATCGGTGACATCAAAATTCACAATGAAGATTTTGATGAAACCTACTATGGCTTTGAAAATCACCAGGGACGTACCTTCCTCTCAGATGACCAAAAACCGCTGGGACAGGTGGTCTATGGAAATGGAAATAACGAAGAAAAAATCGGCGAAGGGGTTCATTATAAGAATGTCTTTGGTTCCTACTTCCACGGACCTATCCTCTCTCGTAATGCCAATCTAGCTTATCGCCTGGTTACTACTGCCCTCCGGAAAAAATACGGTCAGGACATCCAACTCCCTGCTTATGAGGACATTCTCAGTCAAGAAATCGCTGAAGAATACAGCGACGTGAAAAGCAAGGCTGACTTTTCTTAAACTAAGGAAAATTAGATAAAAGAACTCCGCTATCTTGTCGGAGTTCTTTTTGCCTGTTCTTTTACCCTTCTCCCTTGCATTTTCTCTCATTTTTTGCCAAAATAGAGGGGTAGAAAGAAGGTAGCATATGTCTAAATTACAACAAATCGTAACATATCTTGAATCAGAAAAACTAGACGTCGCTGTCGTATCTGACCCCGTCACTATCAATTACCTCACTGGCTTTTACAGTGATCCCCATGAACGCCAAATGTTCCTCTTTGTTCTAGCAGATCAGGAACCTCTCCTCTTTGTCCCAGCCCTTGAAGTAGAACGTGCGAGTAGCACCGTTTCCTTCCCAGTTGTGGGCTATGTGGATTCTGAAAATCCATGGCAAAAAATCAAAAACGCTCTTCCACAGCTTGACTTCAAACGTGTCGCTGTTGAGTTTGACAATCTCATCTTGACCAAATACCATGGTTTGAAAACAGTTTTTGAAACTGCTGAGTTTGAAAACCTCACTCCTCGCATCCAACGCATGCGCCTCATCAAATCAGCTGACGAAGTGCAAAAAATGATGGTTGCAGGTATCTATGCTGATAAGGCTGTTCATGTTGGTTTTGACAATATTTCTCTTGATAAGACAGAGACAGATATCATTGCCCAAATCGACTTTGCCATGAAACGTGAAGGCTATGAAATGAGTTTTGATACCATGGTCTTGACTGGCGATAACGCTGCAAATCCGCACGGAATTCCTGGTGCAAACAAGGTCGAAAAAGACGCCCTTCTCCTCTTTGACCTCGGTGTCATGGTCAATGGCTACGCATCAGATATGACTCGTACGGTCGCTGTCGGTAAACCAGATCAATTCAAAAAAGATATCTACAACTTGACTCTGGAAGCCCAACAAGCTGCTCTTGACTTTATCAAGCCAGGTGTGACTGCACATGAAGTTGATCGCGCTGCTCGCGAAGTCATTGAAAAAGCTGGTTACGGAGAGTACTTCAACCACCGTCTCGGTCACGGTATCGGTATGGATGTCCACGAATTCCCTTCTATCATGGAAGGAAACGACATGGTCATCGAAGAAGGCATGTGCTTCTCTGTTGAACCAGGTATCTATATCCCTGGTAAAGTCGGCGTTCGTATCGAAGACTGTGGTGTTGTTACCAAGGATGGCTTTGACCTCTTTACAAGCACCAGCAAAGATTTGCTTTATTTTGATTAAACCTAGATAAGCCAAAAGTCAGCTATTGAAGCTGACTTTTTTATTTTATCTTCTTGACACTCTGAAAGACTACAAATCCCACAACCATTCCCAAGGTATTTTGTAGGAAGTTTGGAAGGATTTCTGGCAAGGCTGCTGACCAGCCATTCATTAGAGTTGAGCCCAGAGCGTAGCCACTTACCATGACGATAGTAGCCAAGACAAGGCCTAGCCATTGCCATTTCCCTTTAAAACCTGCAAAAAATCCTTGCAAGCCATGGTTTACCAAGCTAAAGAACATCCACTGTGGAAAGCCTGATAAAAGGTCAAGCAGAAAAGCTGCTAGTCCTCCAACGACGGCCCCTTCTTTACTGCCAAAGTAAAAGGCAGTAAAGAAAATACCTGCATCCAAGAGAGTCAATATTCCTGTTGGCGTTCCAATTTTCAAGTAATAACCTAGAACCACAGAAAGGGCGGTTAAGAGGGATACAAGGGCGATTTTAGTTGTTTTGGTTTGCTTCATATTGTCTTACTCCATATTGATCTGCTTGTGCAATAGCACGGTAAACGAAAGCTTTCGAGCTCTCTACTGCTGGTAAAAGTTCATCCCCTTTAACCAAGTGACTGGCGATGCTTGAGGCAAAGGTACATCCTGCACCCGCATTTTGGCCTTGAATGACTGGGTTTTCTAGAACAGTGAAAGTTTGTCCATCATAAAAGACATCCACTGCCTTGTCCTGACTGAGGCGATTGCCTCCCTTGATAATAACTGCTGGCGCTCCTAAATCATGCAATTTCTGCGCTACAGCTTTCATGTCTTCCAATGTTTTAATTTCCTGACCAGCCAATAATTCTGCTTCAGGAAGATTTGGCGTAATCACACTGACATGAGGGAAAAAGCGAATCAACTCTTGACAGAGTTCACTAACAGCTACATCGTGCGTTTCCTTGCAGACCAAAACGGGGTCCAATACCACAGGCACTCCTGGACGTTGCTTGATAAAGTCCAAGGCCTTCTCAGCCACACTGACAGTAGGAAGAAGGCCAATCTTAATTCCTGCAAACTCGACATCACGTAAGCTATCCAATTCATGTTGAAAAATGGCATCGTCAGTTGGAAAGACTTCAAAGCCCTTTTCGGTCAAGGCCGTCAAACAAGTCACTGCTACAAAGCCATGCAGACCATTTAAGGTATAGGTAGCCAAATCAGCTGATAAACCACCACCACTAAAAATATCATTCCCAGAAAGGGCTAAAATACGATTATTCTTCATAACGAATCTCCTTTAAATACAAGCCATTCGGTGCAGCCGTTGGACCTGCAAGTTTTCTGTCCTTCTTCTCCAAAATCAAGTCAATCTGCTCAACTGGCATTCGATTATTTCCTATTTTGAGCAGCGTCCCCACCATATTGCGAATCTGCTTATACAAGAAACCATTTCCTGAAAAGGTAAAGGTCAAAAATTGGCCTGTCTCATCAACACTAAGGCTGGCTTCTGTAATAGTCCGAACCTTGTCCTCTACACTGGTTCCAGATGCTGTAAACCCAGTAAAATCATGGGTTCCTTCTAATTTCTTGGCAGCTATCTGCATTCGCTCCACATCGAGGGGATAGGGAAAGTGAGTAGCATAGTGACGGCGCATCGGATTTTTAGGACGCCCCCTATCCACGATAAACTCATATGTCTTGCTATGTTTTGCATAACGACAATGAAAATCATCCGCCACAATCTCAATCGAAATCACATCGATATCTTCTGGTGACTGGGTATCCAGAGCAAAACGGAGTTTTTCCACATCCATCTGATAGGGCAGATCAAAATGAATAACCTGTCCCAGAGCATGGACCCCACTATCCGTCCTACCAGCACCATGAACAGTGATGGCTTGCCCCTTATTGAGTCTCATTAAGGTTTTTTCGATTTCCTCTTGAACGCTCCGCGCATGAGGCTGGCGCTGAAAACCAGAAAAGGCATAACCATCATAGGAAATGATTGCTTTATATCTTGTCATAACTTCTATTTTATCAGGAAATAAAAGTGTAAACAAGTTTAAAAACCAATAATTGTCTGGGTACAAAATTCCCAAAAAGAAAAACTTAGGAAACCAATCCTAAGCTCTCTTTTGAAGTGCGTACATAACAAAGATAGAAGTGACAATCAACCAACATCCTAAAATGGTGAAGACCAACATACCGTTTTGAGTCACCAAGCCAATCGCACCAAGAATAAAAGGTGTCGTAAAGGCCCCAAAGCTACATCCTAGCACTGCAAAAGATGTTGCCTGATTAAGGAGCTTGGCTGGTATTCTTTCAGAAAGAAGCTGAAAGACAGTGGTCAAGGCCACACTGTAGGAAAAACCTGCCACAACACTTCCAACTACCATCACACCCAATGACGGAGACAAGGCAATCACAATCTGCCCCAATCCAAAGGTGATACCCGACCAAAGGAGCAACCTTTCTTTAAACAGAGAGATAAAGAAAGAAAAACTCACACCTGCCAAGATACCAATCAACTGCATGATACTTAAAACCAAGCTCGATAACTGGGCATCCCCTAGACCTCTTTCCACCATCAGACTAGGAATACGAATGGTGATAGCTGTATTGGTGCAGACAACTACTGCTGCTTCGACAGCCAATAGAAAAATTAAGCCTTTCATCTGTCCTGTCAAACGAGTCGTTTCGGTCTCTTTTCTCTTTGTTTCTTTCTTTTCTTTCCCATAAGGGACAAAGAGCAGATAAAGGATCAATACTAAAAACCCCGCACTGTAGGCCAAGAAGGTCACTGTCCATCCCAAGGATAAGAGTTGACCTACAACTAGAGTCAAAATCGATGCCCCGACAACTTCTGCTGATCCGCGAAGACCCAACATCTGGATCCGTGTCTTTCCATGATAGCGTTCACTGATGATGGAAATGGCCTTGGCATTGATCATCCCAACACCCAAGCCAAATAAAATCCGCATCGCAAAGACAAAGTTGTACTCCTGATACCAGAAAGGGGCTGTCCCACCGATAGAAAGGATGAGAAGTCCCAGACTAATCTGAAGTCTCTCAGGAAACAACCGCTCCAAAAACCCATTTAAAACCAGCATGATCATAATTCCAAAAGAAGGGAGACTGACCAGGAGCTCGATTTGTTCCTTGGGGTAGCCTTGATAGTAGTCAAACATGGCTGGCAGAGCACTTGAGATGGAAAAGGAGGTAATCAAAACGAGGGAGAGGGCCAAAATACTAGCCCGTTCTAAATATTGTTTCATGAATTTTCTTTCTGTATATTTCTCACTGTTTATCCTTTTAAAAGGAAGATGGCAAGAAAAGAAGGAGCCCGATTGAACTAGAGACTCCGTCCTAACTTTCCTAATAGGAAGACTATTTTCGCTTGATTTGCTTGATCAGATAGAAGATGAAGCCTGCAACCATATACGCTGCAAAAATGATCAAACACCATTTGATAACCACGTCCCAACCCTTGTTCACATTTAAAAAGAAATATGGGAAGGGATTGTCCTTGGAATTCGGAATATTGAGTTTTAAGACCAGGCCGTTAAACAAGGCAAAAATCATATAAACCAAGGGCAAGATGGTCCATAAGACTGGATCCCAGATCTTGTATTGACCCCGTTTATCAAAGAAGAGGGTGTCAGCTAAAAACCAGAGTGGAACGATATAGTGGCAAAGGAAATTTTCCACACGGTAAAAGTCTGTCGCAATCGGAGCAAGCATAAAATGGTAAATCACACAGGTAATCATGATACTCATGGTAACACCACCCTTGAGACGAAGCAAGGTCGGACTTTGCCAATTTTCACCTGAACGGCTCATCACACGGAGCAGATAACCCGTGAAAATCGTTACCAAAAGATTGGACAACACTGTATAGTAAAGGAGCATACCAAAGCCACCGTGTTTGGTAATCTCCAAATAAACTCCTGTAAATGCCGCTAAGAACAAGAGGACACGACTATAAAAGATAAATTTATAATTCAGTTTCATGGCTAGATTTTCTTAACAAATTCTGACTTGAGTTTCATAGCTCCAAAACCATCAATCTTACAGTCGATGTTGTGGTCACCTTCTACGATACGGATATTTTTAACGCGAGTTCCTTGTTTCAAATCCTTTGGCGCACCTTTTACTTTCAAGTCTTTGATAAGGGTTACAGTATCGCCGTCAGCCAATTTATTTCCATTGGCATCGATAGCAACAACACCTTCTTCTACTTCTGCAACTTCTGCAGGATTCCACTCATAGGCACACTCTGGGCAGACCAAGAGACTTCCGTCTTCGTAGATATATTCTGAATTACATTTTGGGCAATTTGGTAAGTTGTTCATAAGTCCTCCTTAAACTAACAATTATTCTTTAAAATTCATATGTTATTGAACAGCAACTATTATACCGTAAAATCCTACTTTTGACAATGTGTCCTAAGTCCAGCAGACAAAAAAATCATGCAACTTTTTACAGTTACATGACTTTTAAAAGATGATTGATCATGGGCACTTATCAAGCGCCTCATGATAAAAGGGGTAGCAACTATATTTTACAAACCAGGAGCTTGTCCAAGTTCTGCTGTAAGCATCCAAACTGTTTTCTCAAGTTCAGCCTTAGCCCCAACAAAGATATCGTTTGTAACATCATCACCTTCTTCGTCAGTTACATCCAAAGCTTTTTGGAAAAGAGCGATGAGGTAGCGATAAATTGCTAGAACACGTTCCAAGCTTTCTTCAACGTTACGGAATTCTCCTTCTTCTTCTTCGATTTCACTGTGTTGAAGGAATTCTGTCAAAGTTGAATAAGGTTTTCCACCAAGAGTAATCAAACGTTCACTGATTTCGTCAAGATAGCTATCAAGACTGTCCATGTATTCATCCATTTTTGGATGCCATACGAGGAAGCCACGACCACGCATATACCAGTGAACTTGGTGAAGGGCAATGTGAGCCACATACAAGTCCGCTACTGCTTGGTTCAATACTTCCTTTGTTTTTGCCAATGCTACTGGCGCTGTTTTAGATAATGTTGTTACGTCTTTTACTGCTTCTTTTTTCAATTCAACCATATTGATCACCTCATAATATTATTTTTGCAACCATATTTATTGATTACTATCTCAGTATACTACTCCTAGTAGACAAAAGCAAGAAAATTAACCCATATTAAAAAAGTTGTAATTGACTGATAATTTAAGAAAAATATACAGTCTTTAAAAAAAAGACAGTCTTAGCAGACTGTCTGGAATAACTGAGATTATTTTACAAAATCAAGCAATGCCAAGAAGCTTTCAGCTTCAAGTGACGCACCACCAACAAGGGCACCGTCAACGTCTGGGCAAGCCATGTATGAAGCAACGTTTTCAGGTTTAACAGAACCACCGTATTGAACACGAACTTTGTCCGCAACTTCTTGACCAAAGTCTGCAGCTACAACGTCACGAACGACTTTACACATTTTTTGTGCATCGTCTTGTGAAGCTGATTTACCAGTACCGATAGCCCAGATTGGCTCATAAGCGATAACGGATGCAGCAACTTGTTCAGCTGTCAATCCAGCCAATGCAGCAGATACTTGAGCACCTACGAATTCAGCAGCTTTACCAGCTTCGTAAGTTTCAAGTGACTCACCACAACAGATGATTGGAAGCATACCGTTTGCAAAGATTGCTTTTGCTTTTTTGTTGATATCTTCGTCAGTTTCATGGAAGTAGTCACGACGTTCTGAGTGACCGATAACAACGTAGTCAGTACCGATTTCTTTCAAAACTTGTGGGCTAGTTTCACCAGTGAAAGCACCTGCATTTTCAAAGTAGCAGTTTTGAGCAGCAACTTTAAGGTTTGAACCTTTAGCAGCAGCAAGAACAGCTGTCAAATCAAGAGCTGGAGCTGCGATACCTGCTTCAACAAGGTCTGATGAAGGAAGTTTTGATGCAACGGCTTCAACGAATGCTTTTGCTTCTTCTGGATTTTTGTTCATTTTCCAGTTACCAGCGATAAATGGTTTACGTGACATTTCACATACCTCTTTTTTCATTTTATTCACTATTATTCTATCATATTTATAAGGAGCTTGCAAACCTTACTCTAATTTTCAAGATTTTTCAAGCGACTAATCTTGCCACAAATTCATGGCATCGAGGAAATCAGCCGAAGCCTGAACTTGTTTGGGATTGTTGACTTCTCGCTCTGCTCGTTTGGCCTCTACCTGAGTCACAGACTGAATACCTTCATGGCGCCAGTTTCGTAGGATTGCCTGAATATATTTCCAGTTTGGCTTGCCATTGAGAACGGCCTCTCGGAGAGCTTCCTTAATCAAATCCGCCTTAACTCCGTCTTCTTTGACAGTCTTGGAAAGATCTTCGATTTCAAATGGTGTTAATAAGCGTCCCAACTCCTGCTGAAAAGTTTCAACCAGATCCTTCAACTGATTCTGCGGGTTTGGGGCAGTTGTAGCTGGAGTTTGGCTGTCTAGTAAGCTATCCAAGCGTTCAAAAGCCAAACTAGCATCAAAAATCAGCTCAATTTCCCCATTTAGTTCAATGGTTCGATATTGTAGCAAACCATTTTCAGTCAAATTTGAAATAGATTGGTTGACATCTGCAACCTCTTTCCCAATGATTTCAGCAATCTGACTAGGTGAAACATCTCCTAGGGCTGTGGTATTTTGTAAATAGAAAAATTGCCAGACGAGAAAATCTTCGCTGGAAGGAAAGAGTTCCTTAAAATGCAAGAGCAGGGCACTTGGTAAAACCAAGTTCCCTGATTTAAAAGCGTCAAAATATGTCATAATTCCTCTTATAGATATCCAAATGCAGCCACATCATCCTCTACCTTTCTCCAGTCAAAAGGGGTTTCTTGATAAACTGCATAGTTTACCCAATTGCTGAAAAAGAGGGCAGCTGATGAAGACCAACAGAGACAAGGCGTCTCATTTACATCATCATTTTTAAAGTAGTTCTCTGGGATATGAGGGTTGAGTCCCGCCTCATAATCACGAAAATACTCTCTTGCCAAAGTGTCACGATCGTACTCCAAATGACCAAAACTATAAATTTCACGCAAATCTCGACTAGCTAGGATAGAAACCCCAACCTCAGGACCTTCTGACAGAATCTCCAGATTGGTCTTGTTTAAGATTTCTTCTTTTAAAATCTCAGTATGACGAGAATGAGGAGCTACATAGCGATCATCAAAACCTCTAAAAAGAAGGTGCCCTTCTTTTAAGGTATCCTGTGGATAAATGCCTGATAGTTTCCGATCCATCTGGTGCTTTTCAACGCCATAGCGAACATAAAGACCTGCTTGTGCTCCCCAACAGATATGGAGGGTTGAAAAAACATGCGTCTTAGACCATTTGATGACCTGCTTGAATTCCTCCCAGTAGTCCACCTCTTCAAAAGGCAAATGCTCCACTGGTGCTCCTGTGATAATCATTCCATCAAAAAAGTCATCCTTGACCTCTGGAAAGGTTTTATAGAAGGTTTCCATATGTTCGGCACGAGTTGTCTTGGAACGATGTGTTTCCATATATAAGAAATCAATATCTAATTGCAAGGGGGTATTGGCCAAATGCCGTAAGAGTTGCGTTTCTGTTACCATCTTTTGAGGCATGAGATTTAAAATCAAAATCTTCAAGGGGCGAATATCCTGATGAGCAGCCCGTTGGTCGTCCATAACAAAGATATTTTCTGTCCTTAAAATCTCCACAGCTGGCAATTTTTTATCAATTCTAATCGGCATAACCTTCTCCTAACTGTACTCTTTTAGAAATAATTGAATGTGTTTGAAGTCAAATCTCAAACACTTAGTCCTTTTATTATACTGCAAGAAGATATAGTTTTCAATTATAGTTTTTCTCTAACTAGCTATAGTTTGTTTATATAGCAGATGAAGAGAAAACAGCCCCAAGGACTGTTTTTCATTAATAATGCATAAGTACCTTGTAATCGTAATCTCCGATTTTTTCACGGCCTTTAAGCTCATCCAACTCAATCAAGAAGGCACAACCGGCTACAACTCCACCAAGTCTTTCAATCATCTCAATGGTTGCTTTGACAGTTCCACCTGTTGCCAAAAGATCATCTACGATGAGAACACGTTGACCTGGCTTAATCGCATCAGCATGCATGGTCAAGGTATCAATACCGTACTCTTTCTCATAGTCAGCAGAAATGACTTCACGTGGCAATTTCCCTGGTTTACGAACAGGTGCAAAGCCAATTCCCAACTCAAAAGCAACTGGGCAGCCCACGATAAAGCCGCGAGCCTCTGGGCCCACGATCATGTCGATCTTCTTATCGGTTGCATACTGAACAATTTCACGAACAGCGTAGCTATAAGCATTTCCATCTGCCATCAAAGGGCTGATATCACGGAAGGTAATACCTTCCTTAGGATAATTTTCAATCGTTGCGATATAATCTTTTAAATTCATCTTTTTCTTTCTTTCAAAGTTTTTTACTCTCTATTATACCACATTTTCTGTGAAAGAAGAAGAGGAAAAGCACTATTCTATTGCCCCATCAGGCTATTAATAGAGTTATTTCCCCTGGAATGAACTTATCATCAAAAAAACGAGCACATTCGTACTCGTTCTCTGATATAAACTACTGATTAAAGTGAGTTTACGTCAACCTTGATACCAACACCTTGAGTAGTTGTGATTGTCAAGTTTGTTACGTAAGTTCCTTTAGCTGTAGCTGGTTTTGCTTTTTGGATTGTTTCGTTGAAAGCTTTGAAGTTTTCAACCAATTTTTCAGCTTCAAATGATACTTTACCGATGATTGCTTGAACGTTACCTGCACGGTCAGCACGGTAAGTAATTTTACCACCTTTAGACTCTTCAACTGCTTTAGCAACATCCATTGTTACAGTACCAGTTTTAGGGTTTGGCATCAAGTTACGTGGTCCAAGGACACGTCCAAGACGTCCAACAAGAGCCATCATGTCAGGTGTAGCGATAACTACGTCGAAGTCCAACCAACCGTCGTTGATTTTCGCAACAAGGTCATCTTCACCAACAAAGTCTGCACCAGCAGCTTTTGCTTCTTCAGCTTTTGCACCACGTGCGAAAACAAGAACGCGTGAAGTTTTACCAGTACCGTTTGGCAATACCATTGCGCCACGGATTTGTTGGTCAGCTTTTTTAACGTCGATGTTCAAGTTGTAAGCAACTTCTACAGTTGCGTCAAATTTTGCAAAGTTAGTTTCTTTTGCAAGTGCTACAGCTTCTTCTACACTGTATGCTTTTGTGCTGTCGATTTTTTCAAGAGCAGCACGAAGTTGTTTGCTTTTTTTAGCCATTTTCTATTCTCCTTGTAAGTGGTTCAATCGATTTTCATCTCCCACGTCACTTCTCGAAATGATGAAGTCTTGCGGGTTATATTGGGGGTGTTATTGATTAGTCAACAACAGTGAATCCCATAGAACGAGCAGTACCTTCGATCATACGCATTGCAGACTCAATGTTTGCTGCGTTCAAATCTGGCATCTTAGTTTCTGCAATTTCTTGTACTTGTGCACGAGTAACTGTAGCAACTTTAGTTTTGTTAGGTGTACCTGATCCTTTTTCAACACCTGCAGCTTTTTTCAAAAGAACAGCAGCTGGTGGTGTTTTTGTAACGAAAGTAAATGATTTGTCTTCGTATACTGAGATAACAACTGGAATGATCATACCAGCTTGGTCAGCTGTACGAGCGTTGAACTCTTTTGTGAATCCCATGATGTTGATACCAGCTTGACCAAGAGCAGGTCCAACTGGTGGAGCTGGTGTAGCTTTACCAGCAGGGATTTGCAATTTTACAAGTTTTTCGACTTTTTTAGCCATTTTTAAATCCTCCTTTGTGGTTTTGGCGGTAATTAGAGATTTTTACCTCCCACAAGTATGCTTTACACATACTTTTCCATTATACACTATTTATCTAAAAATGCAAGAGAAAACTTTCGTTTTTAATCGACGTAATCGCCGCCTTCAAAGCCATAGTACTCTTCTAAACTGAGACCACTTGCAGCAATTTCTTTGGCCTCTTTTCCGACGTAGCGAAGATGCCATTCTTCCGCCATGTAGCCAGTCTCTTTTTCCTTGCCTTTGAGATAGCGAACAACAAAGCCAAAGTCAGCCGCATGATCCAAGAGCCACTGGGCTGCCTTTTCTTCAGTAACTAAATCACCATCTGTCCCAATAAGGTCAAAAGCAAGACCTGTTTGGTGTTCACTATAACCTGGGCGAGCTGAGTAGCGATCAGCAGCTTCCTTACCATCTTGATTCACATAGTCTTGATAAAGTTTGGTTTGAGTTTCATAACTTCTAAAACCACTGTAGTGATCGCTGATTGGGTAGCCCGCTGCTTGCATTGCTGCAATGAGTTTCAGCAACTCTGCTTTAGCTGTTGGATTTTCTCCTGGATTATAGTCTTTTGACAAAGGATAGTGCTTATTAGCTATGACGATTTCATCGTACTTCCCTTGAATACTATAGTAGTCTCCCTTATTGACAACTTCTGCCTTCTTCTGACTAGAGGCTTGGGATTTGCTCCCTACAGTTCCTTCAGGTTGACTAGTTTGTTCCGTTTTTTGAGTGTTTTCTTCATTTTTAGGTTTTTCTTGAGAACATGCTGCTAGGGTTACTGCTAGCAAACCTGATAAAACGATGTATCTTTTTTTCATTTTTTCTTCCTCTCTTAGGCCATGTGCTTCTCTAATTCATCGGATAAGGCTTTAATCATTTGTTCCAACTCATGGGATTTCACTTGGCAATCTTCTGACGCCATTTCTTCCCAGGGCACCCACCAGACTGGACCACGGCCATTAAGCCCATGCCCCTTCATATCACCTGACCGTCTTGGAAAGAGGTGCCAGTGAGCGTGGGCATCTCCATTTCCTAGAAGTTCGATGTTCATCTTTTCAGCTTTAAACGCTTTGGCGACTGCTTCTTGGACTAAACTCATTTCCTCTAGAAAACGCAGTTTTTCAGAAGTCTCCATATGGTGGAGTTCTGTTATATGTTCTTTTGCCAGAAATAAGGTATAGCCCTTAAAGTATTGGTGATCCCCAATAACAACATAGCCTGTTTCTAGTTCTTTTACAAAGTAGGGATTTTTCCCCGCTTTAATTAGGTCTATCCGCTCACAAATAAGACACATGAGTCTCTCCTTTCAACTCTAATAAGTTCAAAATATCTTGAGCCTGACAGCTCGGGATTAGCTATACTTGCATTCTCAAGCACATAGGGATTAAATCACTCACTGTCAATCCCTGCTTTATTTACCCCTCGGATATCCACTGCTTCAAAGTCGAGAAGGATGTGATTAAGGTCAAAAAGTCGGTGTTCATAGGTCATCATTCCCCTCCCTCTTATCTTTGTGAAATAATTTTTGAATCTTATTAAAAAATGGAATAACTGTAAAATTATCTATAAAGCGTCTCTTACTTAACTTAGGTCCCTGTAGTTTTCTATATTCTTCGATATAAATTGTAGATACCTTACCAATTTCACTTTCTCCGAAGATAATAGCTTTTAAAAATATTACACCAATACTTAAACAAAGTGAAACTATTCCAACAATAAGAACGATAGATAAATTTTTATACAAATAATACGATATTACAGTATCAACTGCGACAATATAGAAAAGGCACACTGTAATAAATATTCCAGATCTTCCATCATCACTTTCATCAACACTAAATTCTGGGAGTAAAAAAATTAAAATTACAACAAGCAGCAAATAAGCCAATAACAAAGAGGGTCCAGTAGGTTGTTCTATAAAACTCTGATACCCAAAGTAAATGAAAAATAGCTGAAGTAATAACATCGCATACTGAAATAAATAAAACCATATTTTAGCTGAACTTATAAGCGGAATATTTTTTTCTACTTTTATATCTAGTAATCGTTTAGCAATTTGTATCCGATGAGCTAGTTCTTTTAAATCCTCTATTTGAAGTATTTGAGAAGCAAGTTTTTTCTCTATAATTTCTATTTGATACCATATATATCCATCATCTTCTATCCACTGATATTTTCCAAAAGTTTTTATTTTTCGTCCATACGGATTAATGTTTTGAGAAATTTTAAAAAGTAGTTTTTCTAAATCTGGATTAGTAATTCCTTTATCTACCAGTTCATCGGCATAAACAACTAGTTCTTTAAAGTTTTCTTGTTTATTTTCATACACATACTTACGATATTCCTCTTTTTTCTTTTGGAAATAAGCATACAAACCCGAAACTAACCCCGTTATTATAGCAGGCGTTGCTAATTGTTTCAGCATTTCAAACATAATACTTTATCGCCCCTTTACTCCACCAAGGTGCTCTTGAGATAGGCGTCTACCATACGCTCAGTCGCCACGACCGAATCAATGTGTGTTCGTTCGTAAGAGTGACTGGATTCAATACCAGCTCCAAGGAGGGCGTGTTTGACCTCTGCTCCTGCTGACATAGCTGCTGAAGCGTCCGATCCATAAAATGGATAGATATCCAGCTTAAATGGAATATCTTGCTCTTTCGCCAAAGCTACTAAGTGTTGACGGAAGTCATAGTGATAAGGACCAGAAGCATCCTTGACACAGATAGATACTGTGTACTCATCCGTCTGTTGGTCATCGCCCATAGCTCCCATATCTACAGCTAGATATTCCACTACCTGAGCTGGAATATTGGAGTTGGCACCGTGACCCACCTCTTCGAAGACTGAAAAAGCAAAATGAGTTGTTACTGGCAATTCAATCCCCTCTTCCTTGTAAATACGAAGAAGATTGAGCAAAATTGCTGCGCTGACCTTGTCATCCAAGTGTCGAGACTTGATAAAACCAGTTTCTGTCACAACTGTTCGCGGATCGAAACTAATAAAGTCTCCAACCTCAATACCCAAGGCGCGGGTTTCTTTTTCATTGGTTACTTTTGCATCCAAACGCACTTCCATATTGTCCTGAGTACGTTCAGCAGTTCCTGCATCCTTGTAGACATGGCAAGATGTCTGGTGGATGAGGATAGTTCCAGATACCGTTTTACCTGTACTAGCCACATGAACCGTACAGTTCTCTCCCTCAATCATGTTCCAAGGGAAACCACCGATACGATCCAATTTGAGACGGCCATCCGGTTTGACAGCACGGACAATAGCACCCAGCGTATCCACATGGGCAGTCACATAGCGGTGTTGGTCATCATTTTGACCTTTAATAGTAACATTGACACCACCCTTAGCAGTTCGAATAGGCTGGTAACCAAGCTCTTCTAAAGTATGGACTAGGTAGTCTGAAATCTCACGAGTAAAGCCCGTTGGAGATGCAATAGCAGTTAATTCTTTGATATAGTTTACAGTTTGATTCATTTCTTCACCTCTTTCCTACCATTATAACATTTTTCTAGTCAGACTCCTTCTCAAAAGGAGAAAAACTGTGTTTAGTTGCTTTCACTATAGATCCATGTTATAATACAAATACTTTGATTATGAAAGGAAAGTAATAGATATGAAATCATACTTTAAAGTATCACTAGCCCTTGTGGCTTCACTTGTCCTCCTGCTCGGATGTTCCAAACAAGCATCAACTACTGCTAGCAGCAGTACCAAAGAAGACACAACAACTCAGTCAAACGAGACTAAACAAAGCAGTCAACAATCATCTGAAAAGAAAGAAACAACTAAAACACATACCTTTGTAAACAAAAGCAATTCTGGAATCACTTCTACCTTGATTTATACTGTAGAAGGGGACAATGTTATCAAGCAATCAGCTAATAACATTGCTGATCCTGAAATCCTTGGTGCAACTCCAGAAGATGTCAAGAGTTTTATCGAAGAAAAGTACAAAGGTTATAATGGACTCAAAGGTGTTAAACAAACGATTGAAATCAAAGATGGTAAAGTTGTTCAAGATCTAGAAGTTGATTTCTCAGTTGCAAGCATTAGCGAACTTAGAAAAGCACTTCCTGAAGAATATTCTGGTATCGGTAATCGTGTCAGTTTCTCAAATTCTAAAAAAGCACTGGAAAAAATGGGATTCACAGAAAAGACGAACTAATCTCCCAAAATTTCATATAGACTAGTGTAGGTCCACCCCAAAAGTTAGACACAACTCTGACTCTTGGGGTATTTTACTATATTCCTAACTGATGAGTCCGATAGATTCCTCCAAATCCCATAAAAAGTGCATTTAAAACTTCCCACTTTTCAATCCATACGATAAAAAATTTTTGAAACAGATAGAGACAAAACTTTAATCGTCAGACTAGTTTCTGTTCATTGTCATGTCAAATCAGATGAGAGGGGAGGTCTAGTTGATTTTGTAGTAGAATCATGTTATAATACAAAATACTTTGATTATGAAAGGAAATTTTATGAAAACTCTTGTTAAAACTTCACTAGCCCTAGTGGCTTCACTTGTCCTCCTGCTCGGATGCTCCAAACAAGCATCTACACCTGCTAGCAGCAGTACCAAAGAAGACACAACAACTCAGTCAAGCGAGACCAAACAAAGCAGCCAACAATCATCTGAAAAGAAAGATGAGACAGAAACCCACACATTTGTTCACAATAGCAATCCCGGAAGAACTTCTACCTTGACATACACTGTTAAGGGGGATGATGTTGTAAAACAAGAAGTCTATAATGTTTTTGACCCTGAAATACTGGACAAGTCAGCAGAAGAGATTAAAGAACTTATCGTGAAAACTTATAAAAAGGAGGAAGGACTTAAAGGCATTACACAAAATATCGAATTCAAAGATGGAAAAGTCATCCATAGCATGGAGGTTGACATGACTGTTGTGAATCTCGAAGAGATGAAAAAAGCAATGCCAAATGAAGTTTCTGGCTCTGGAAGCCGTGTAAGTTTCCTAAAAACTAGAAAAATGCTTAAAGAGGCTGGTTATACTGAACAAACCAACTAACGAGTCGTGCTTATACAAAAAATTCTTGGTCGTTGACCAAGAATTTTTTTATTCCATCTCAAAAACATCACTCTCTTGTTTGTTTGGTAGAACCAGCGAAAGCAAGATTCCGATAATAGCTGGCACTAGCCATGGAAGAGAGGCTGACGCAAACGGAAGGGCATTAATCAGATTTTCAAGAAACTCAATCTTAAAGGAACTTCCAAGAACGCTTGCAAGAGCAATAGCTGTAACAAGGCTAATGGTTAACTGCATGCCCGGTTTTGATAAGGGTACAAACTTATTCACAATCACGATCATCACAATGGAGATGGTGATTGGGTACAAGATTACAAGTACTGGCACTGAGTACTTAATGATTGCATCAAGGCCAAGATTAGCAATAGCAAACCCAATCAAGGTAAAGGCAGTTGCATAGACCTTGTAACTGATTTGTGGGAAACGTCCGTTAAAGAACTCTGCTGTCGACACAATCAAGCCAACTGTCGTTGTGAAACAGGTTACAGTTACCATAACAGCAAGAAAGAGCTGAGCTGTTGAACCAAAGATTTCCTGAGTTGCTTGTGACAAGATATAAACGCCTGGTGTTCCACCCTTCATCACTTCTGCTGGTACTGGGAAATGATTTCCAAGGAATCCTAAACCGATGTAGAGAGCGCTAAAGGCAAGAGCTACCACAATACCAACAACCCAAATAGTTGAGATGTATTCTTTCTTACTTGAAAATCCAAGTTGTTTCAAGGTTTGAACAGCAATCACACTAAAGGCCACTGAAGCAAGAGCATCCAAGGTATTATAACCTTCTAGGAAACCTGTACCAAAAGCAGAAGCTTGATAAGCAGCTGACGCAGTTTGAGGACTTGTTCCACCGTATTTGAAGGCACCTAGTACAACCAAGATAACGATCAACAAAGCAAAGACTGGTGTCAAGATTCGTCCGATACGGTCCAAAATCTTTGATGGATTGAGTGAAATCAGATAGGCTGCGGCAAAGTAAAGCACGGTAAAGATAATCAATCCTAGGCCTTTATTTGCTTCAGACAAGAGGGGACTAATCCCAACTTCGTAAGCTGTTGTTGCTGTACGTGGAATGGCAAAGAAGGGGCCAATCGATAGATAGAGGACTGCAAGATAAAGTGTCGCAAACCAAGGTGAGATTTTCTTAGAAATCTCGTGAATGTATCCTTTAGGATTGAGCGTTCCGATGATGAGCGTTAGGACAGCAATCCCAACACCCGAAAATACAAAACCTGCGATGGCAGGAAGAAACTGTTCTCCAGATAGGGCACCTAGAGAAGGCGGAAAAATCAAGTTCCCCGCACCAAAAAATATTCCAAACAGGAGCAAGCCTGTTAGGGCACCTTTTTTAGCCATAAAAATCTCCTTCATATTTCTAAAATACTGACCTAGTATACCATGATTAAGACTCTGAAAAAAGTATCCAAAATTAATCATTGAATGTTTTCAATATTTTTAAAAATAAGAATTATCTAAAAACAAAATCCCTCACTCAGTTGGAACCGAGCAAGGGAAGACTAGGATCTATCGCCATATAGGTTTAAAGATTTTCAAAGACCGTCATTCCGCCTTGGACATTGATAACGTCATAACCTTGTTCAGCTAGAAATTGACAAGCACGTGCTGACCTCATCCCAGATTTACAAATCACGTAGTAAAGCTGGTCTTTGTCTAGTTGTTCATAAGTATCAGCCAATTGACTGAGAGGTAAATTACGAGCACCTTCTAAATGAAGAGACTCAAACTCATCTACTTCTCTCACGTCCAGCACAGAAAGTGAACTATTCTGGTAAAGCTGGTAAAAATCGTTAAAAGTAATTTCTTTCATTTTGTTTCTCCAAGAATCTTTTGAATTCTTTTTTTCAAATCGGGCATCACTTCTGACTCAAACCAAGGATTCTTAGCCATCCAAATTTGATTACGAGGAGAAGGGTGAACTAGAGGAAAATAGGTTGGTAAGTAGTTCTGGTAATGTTTTACCCGTTCTGTCACCTTGCCACTAACTTTCTCATGTAAATAATAGGCTTGGGCATATTGCCCAATCAAGAGAGTTAATTGGATATTGGGCAATTCTTGCAAGAGTTGTGGGTGCCATTTTTCGGCAAAGCCTTTACGGGGGGGAAGGTCGCCCGATTTTCCATGTCCTGGGAAATAAAAGTCCATGGGAATAACTGCAAACAAGCCCGAATTGTAAAAGGTATCTTCATCTACACCTAGCCACTCACGCAAGCGATCGCCGCTCTTATCCTTCCAATAAATCCCAGCTTCTTGCGTTTTAAACCCCGGAGCTTGACCGACAATATTGATGCGGGCAGTTTTTGGCGCCGCAAAGAGAGGTTCGATTCCGCGTTCTGTATAGCTGATATTCTGTGGATCCGCCATAATGGCTTGCTTGATTCTTTCGATTTGAGACATCTGTTTTCCCTCCAAAAAGAAGTCCAAGCATAACATCTCAGACTTCTATCGTTTTATTTGATCAATTCATAGATAGCCTCAGCATAGATTGCTGCTGCTCGGAAGAGATCGTCCAAGGCGATAAATTCATTGGCTTGATGCATGGTATCGATTGAGTCTGGGAACATAGCACCGTAGGCAACCCCACGTTCCAGCAAGCGACCAAAGGTACCACCACCGATGACTTGCTCGTGACCTTGGAGACCAGTTTGTTTTTCATAGACATTCAACAAGGTTTGCACAAGCGGATCTTCCATTGGCACATAGTGAGGGGTATGGCCGTGTTCAGAAAGACTAACTGAAGCCACTTGCAAGTTTTCAAGGATTGACTTGATTTGCTCTGGACTTGTTCCTTTTGGATAACGGAAGTTGAGGGCAATCGTATTGTCAGCACTTGTTTCATCAAAGCGGAAGACACCGGCATTCATAGAAAGGGCACCCATCTTTTCATCTACATGAGCAACCTTGAGATTTGTACCCTCATGGTCGTTCAAAAGAATCTTACCAGCGATGTTAAGGTAGTCTTTTGCAGGTCCTGCAAAGTCAAACTGGCTGAGGAAAAGGGCAAGGTAGGTCGCACCATTGACACCTGATGCAGGCATAGCACCATGAGCTGATTTACCAATCACAGTCACCTTGTACTGGCCGTTTTCTTCTTGGAGTTCTCCTCTGAGTTTGTGTTCTGTAACAAAAGCATCTAGTTTAGCTTGCAAGTCAGCCAAGTCACCTGAAACAACTGCTGTTGCTGATTCAGGTACCATGTTTTCACGCAAACCACCTGTGAAGCTGTGAAGGCGAGCTGCACCAGTATTTTCACCTGCAAAATGGAGATATTCTGTGATATTCCCTTTTTCACCATTGATGATAGGGAATTCAGCATCTGGAGAGAAACCGAAGTCTGGTTTCGCAAGTCCTACATGTTCAAAGTAGTAGTCCATGTCTGCCCAGCCTGATTCTTCATCTGTTCCGACGATGAAACGAACTTTTTTAGAAGTTGGAAGCCCCAATTCTTTGATGATTTTCAAACCATAGTAACAAGCTGTTGTAGGCCCCTTGTCGTCTGAAGCTCCACGCGCATAAAGGCGACCGTCTTTGATAGTTGGTGTATAAGGGTCCGTGTCCCAACCGCTACCAGCTGGCACCACGTCCATGTGAGCAAAGATTCCGAGAACTTCTTCTCCTTCACCAAACTCAAAATGTCCTGCGTAGTTATCAACATTTTTAGTTGGATAGCCATCACGGTCTGCGATTTCAAGGAATTTTTCCAAGGCTTTTACTGGACCAGGTCCAAATGGATGCTCAGCATCGGCTTTGCTGTCATCACGTTCTGAGTTGATTTCCAAAAGGCTAAACAAGTCAGCCAAGAGGTCTTCTTTGCGTTTTTCTACTTCTGCTGTAAAATCAATAACTGTCATTTTTTCTTCCTATCTCTTCTCGATAATTTCATCTACTGGCAAGCGGTAGCTTGGTTCCAATTTCTCATCTGTGTATCCAACTGTGATCAAGAGTTCTGGACGGAATCGGTCTTCAATGTCCAAAACTTCGTTGGCTTTTGATTTGTCAAATCCAAGAATAATGTTAGAACCGATTCCTTGGTCTGTCAGAGCAAGAACCAAGTTCATGGCAACCAAACCTGCATTGAGGGCTAGGTAGTCGCTGACTTGTTGTTCACTGTAACGCGCAAATTCAGCTGGCAGATTCTTCATAAAATATTGAAGTTGCTCTTCAGAGAAGTTATTAGCGCCGCCAACTCGGGCAATCTTACGAGCACGTTTAGCCAAATCTGTGTCGGTAAACAAGGCAATGGTTACAGGTGCTGCTGATACCTGCTCAAAGTTCGAACCATAAGCCAATTTTGCCAATTCAGCATTTTTCTCACGAACAACCACAAACTTCCATGGCTGGCTGTTGTGGGCACTTGGGGCCAAGGTTGCGATTTCGATAGCCGTACGCACATCTTTGGGATCTACCGGTTTATCAGTAAAATGCTTAGTCGCATGACGTTTTTTATTTAATTCAAGAAATTTCATAATCGATTTCCTTTTCTAATTCTACTGCATCCATTCTACCATATTTTGAAAGAGCTTGCAGAGATTTTTCATAGAAAGAAATTGGAACACGGATGAAGTCCTGGATTTAAACTTATCATTAAAATCAGATTTTTCCTCATCCAGTTCCAACTAATTTTCAGGGGTTTTAAGAAACTAGTCTACCTTATATTCTGACTTTATAGCCTCCAAAAATTTCTTCACATCCTCAACATACCCATGCTTTTCAATTAAACTAGCTAAGAGTTCTAGATTGTGCCCCCGATAGTTGTCATCTCGGCGTAGTTCTTCATACATTTCGATAAAAGGAAGCCCCTTGGACTTGGCCAATTCTAACTCTGCTTCATAGTCATAAGCAACTTTTCGGAATAGAATGTTTACTAATTCCCCATATTCTACTTCTATCACAGCATACTGAGCACGGTGATTTTTTAACGCCTCCCAATTAAAATAGGGCATGCCAATCGACCCTGGATTGATGATTTGTTGCCCTTGACTGCCATAACGAAGCAACTGCTTGTGAACATGACCATAGACTGCCACATCAACTTCATCATCTAGGAGTTGGTCAAATTTCTCTGTATCATTCTCAACTAGCAAGTCACCACCATAGTTCTTATTTGGCAAATTATGAGAAAGAGAAAAACGCAGTCCGTCAACTTCTCTCTTTTCTAGCATAGGTAAGCTTCGTAGCCAGTCAATCGTTGCAGGATCCATTCGCTCCATCAAATACTGCGTCATACGCAAGAGCTGGACTTCCTGTGGGTCTTCCAAGCCATATTGCCCATCTAAAGCCTCAAGGACACAATCATCCCAATTGCCTCGAACACTTGTAGTGATAGAAAGTTCCTTTAACAGAGCGACCAAGTCATTTGCACCTGGACCAGGGAGGAAAATGTCTCCCATGAGCCAGTATTCACTGACTCCTTGTGCTTTAGCATCTGCAATCACTGCTTCTAAGGCAGTCACATTTCCATGAATATCTGATAAAATTGCGATTTTATGGTTCATAATGATCTCCTTCTGTTTGATAATCTACTCTCTCTTCCGCCACTTGAGCCAGTTCCACTGCTTCCTGCGGATTCAACTTTCTTTGCACAGTTTCTGCGACAGCTCTGGGCACACCGACTTCGACAATCTCATCCACACTGGCTTCCTTGATTTTAGTGAGAGATTTAAAATGCTTCATGAGATTCTGCTTGCGTTTAGGTCCCAGACCGTCAATCCCATCCAGCTGTGAAGAAAAGGAATTTTTGGAGCGCAGTTGGCGGTGGAAAGTGATAGCAAAGCGGTGTACCTCATCTTGAATGCGTTGGAGGAGGAAAAATTCCTGAGAATTGCGAGATAACTCTACCACTTCCAGTGGATCTCCAAAGAGCAGTTCATGGGTTTGGTGCTTGTCATTCTTTTGCAGACCTGCAATTGGGATATCCAATCCTAGCTCTTCTTGGATGACTTGCTTGGCAATATTGACTTGACCTTGTCCCCCATCAATGACAATCAAATCTGGAGGGGTCAAGCCCTCACGTTGAACTCGGCCATAACGTCTGCGAATAACCTCTCGCATACTAGCATAGTCATCTGGGCCAACAACCGTTTTTATCTTGTACTTTCGGTAGTCTTTTTTACTCGGTTTGCCATTGACAAAGACCACCATAGCTGAAACAGGACTGGTTCCCATGATATTAGAGTTATCAAAGGACTCGATACGGACTGGGGTCGGGATTTGGAGCAAGCGTCCCAGATTTTCAATAGCTCCTTGTGTCTTTTCGACAGATTTTTCTAGCAGATTGAACTTCTGCTCCAGGCTAACACGGGCATTTTTTATAGCTAGATTGACCAGTTGTTTTTTCTCTCCACGCTGGGGTTTGAGAATCTTGGTATCCACCAAGGCCTTGACAGCTTCTTCGTCGATATCTTGCGGAATCAATACTTCATTGGGAACCAGGTGGGATTTTTCTTGATAGAATTGTCCCACATAGGTCAAGAAGTCCTCATCCGGATCATTGTAATAGGGGAAAAGATTGACATCCCGCTCGATGAGTTTTCCTTGACGGACAAAGAAAACCTGAACACACATCCAGCCCTTGTCCACATAGTAGCCAAAGACGTCCCGATTTTGCAAATCTTTCGCCATGACCCGTTGCTTGGTCCGAAGCGTTCCAATGGCCTGAATCAGGTCACGGTATTCTGCTGCCCGTTCAAACTCCATACTTTGCGCTGCCACTGTCATTTTGCTCTTGAGATCATCGATGATTTTGTCATCCTGTCCTTTTAAGAAGTCAGAAACCTCCTGAGCCATGGACTTGAAATAAGCCTCATCCTTCTTACAGATGGTGTGGGCCATACATTGACCGATATGGTAATAAAAGCAAACCTTAGAAGGTGGATTGGTACACTTGCGAAAAGGGAAAATCCGATCCAGCAGTCGCTTGATTTCATTGGCTGCCCCCACATCTGGATAAGGACCAAAATAAAGCCCTCCATCCTTTTTGACCTGACGAGTAATAATAAGCCGTGGATAGCGTTCATTGGTGATTTTGATAAAGGGATAGGACTTATCATCCTTGAGCATGATATTGTACTTGGGCTTGTTTTCCTTGATAAGGTTGATTTCCAGAAGGAGGGCCTCAATATTGGACTCAGTGACGATAAATTCAAAATCCACAATTTCAGACACCAGAGCTTCTGTCTTGGTATCATGACTTCCACGGAAATAAGACCGCACGCGATTGCGTAGATTTTTAGCCTTTCCTACATAGATAATGGTGCCGTTTTTATCTTTGTGAATGTAACAACCAGGGCTGGTCGGCAAGAGCTCCAGTTTTGATTTGATCAAGTTATTCATAGTTCCATTATAGCAAAAAGGCCGTGACAGGACGAACAAAAAGCCCCACCAACCGCTTAATGGAGGAGCTTTGATTTTATTTGAAATTGCACCGACTTCATCTAGTCGCTACCGGAATAGAGTTCTTGAACAGCCTTCACATCCTGAGGCTGAATCCCATAGTAGGAGCCGGCAGGCTGCATAACAGAGGTCTCGTTGGTATGATCCAATCCGATGGCATGCCCCAGCTCGTGCTCCGCCGTGTGCACGATCCGTTCATAAGAATAACCATAGTTTGGATTGGATAGATAATAGTGATTCAGGCGAACCGTTACAGATATAAATTGATTGGTTAACAAATTGGTTTGACTCTCGGCTTGACCTGCTACAGCGGTTGATCCATCATTCATCTCACTTGCCACAATATCTGCCTGACTAGGGTCCGCAACCACCTCAAAGGTAAAGGCTCCCGTTTGATTCCAGTTTTTTATGGCTTCTGCATAGGCACCTTGGAAGGTCTCATCCATTTGAGGTTCAATATAGATGCGAGCTGAAGCCTGAGCCCACTTGCCTTCCGCGTGTTGGTGACTGTCTGTCTGAGACAAGACTTCCAGCGTTCCCGTCTCTTTCCATTCATTCCAGCCACCTTGACCAATCTGGCTCATTTTTTCAACCCGATCGACCGCAGAATGAAAATCACCTGTCAGATACCATAGCACTCCAAAAGCAAGGAGAACAATGATAACCAAGGTCCAGACCAGACGCCAAAAGAAACGCCAAATTCCCAAAAGAAATCGGAACAATAATCGAATAATCCAGAACATGACGCTCCACCTTTCATAAAAATAAGAATCTATCTTTAAATCGATGGCCTCCCATAATCAAGATAGATTCTCTATTTTACTCAATAAAACTGAAAGAAAACTAAAACTAAGATAAGCGCTCTTCCAAAACAAAGTTAATCGGTAGAGTAGCTAAAAAACGCTCCAATTGTTTTTCCCAGTAGTACCACTCGTGAGTGCCAGGACTATGACTATAGGTCACTTTAAAACCAAGCTTTTTGAGGTTCTTCACTGCGAGATTATTGGCTGAATAGAGATAGTCTTGCTCGCCACACCAAGCCCAAAGTTTGGTTTTTTTATCCGATTTCAAAGCGATAGTTTCAAGCGAATGAGGGCTAGCTGTCCAGTCTTTGATTTCTCCAAAAACTCCTCGCCAGTAGGCAAGAGAGCCCAAATCCTGACTTTCAGGAGAAAATTCTTGAAAACTGAGCGCACCAGAAAAACTAGCCGCATGAGAAAAACGATTGGTTGCGAGAGCCAGCTTGAAGGAACCATAGCCTCCCATGGAGAGACCTGCCATGAAGGTCTTTTCTCGCTTGCTGGTCATATTGGGGAAGAAACGTTTCATAACCTGAGGCAACTCTTCTGCTAAAGCAGTAAAGTAGTCAAAACCATACTGGGTATCAGTGTACCAGCCATTGCTAGTATTGGGCATGATAACAATGAGATTGGTTCCACGCAACAAGCGTTCGACATTGGTACGTTTGAGCCAGCTATTTTGGTTTCCTGACATTCCGTGCAAAAGATAAAGGACAGGAATATCTGTGCAATCTGGTTCAGTCACCCGACTAGCATCTGGATAGAGTACGGTAACACCCCACTCCATATCCAAAACTTTTGAGTAATACTCAATATTCATAACTGCCATGGTTGTCTCCTTTTACTATTCTATAAGAAAAAGCCGAATTTCGACTTTTTCTGTAGGTATTCTGCTTATTATTTTGCTTCCATCACGACTGGCAAGATTGCTGGACGACGCTTGGTTTGATCAAAGAGGTACTTGGTCAGATTGTCACGAACCTTGCCTTTGAGATCTGCCCAGTCAAAGTCATCACCTTGAAGATAATCTTCTACCGTTTGGTTAATCAATTCTGAACTTTCACGGAGAATATCGCGGCTCTTCTTGAGGTAAACAAACCCACGCGTATGAACACGGGCCTTGGCCACAATTTTTTTCTCACGACGGTTGACAGTGATTGCCACGATAAAGATTCCATCTTCTGACAAGACCTTACGGTCACGAAGGACGACATTTCCAACATCCCCGATGGCATTTCCGTCAATCAAGACATCCCCTGCAGAAACTGCTCCAGCTGGAACAAAATCTCCATGTTCATAAGACATGGTCGTTCCCTTTTTAGGGATGAAAATGCGTTCCGGCAACATCCCAACTGCCATGGCAGCCTTGGCATGCGCATCCAACTCACGGTACTCCCCTTGGATAGGGAAGAGGTAGTTTGGTTGCAGAAGATTGATCATCAACTGCAAATCACGCGCATTCCCGTGTCCGGATACTCGCAAGCTTTGGGTGATGAGTTTCACCACACCACCAGCTTGGTAGATCATGTTTTCAACACGCGCCATGACAGCTTCTTTGGCGATAGATGGAGTCGTTACGATATAAACTAAGTCTCCGTCTTTGATTTCCACATAGCGGTGGCGACCGATGGACATCTTACGAAGTCCATTAATAGGCTCACCCATACGGCCCGTCTCAAGGATAATCAACTCATGGTCTTCAAAACGAGACATTTCTTTAGGTTTAATCAAGAGACTTTCGTTGGCTAGAGATAATTTTTTGAGACGAATCGCAGTGCGGACGATATTTTCAATATCAAATCCAGTCAAAACAACTCTGCGACCTGTATCTGCTGCAGCATCAAAAACCTGCTGGATACGAGAAAGGTTGCTGGCAACTGCGGCAACGATGATACGACCTTCCCAGTCTGCAATGGTCTGGGTAATTTCATCCCCAACTTCACTCTCGCTCGCCACCTGGATATTGCTATCAGCATTGGCTGAATCACTGAGGAGCGCCAAGACACCATCACGACCGATTTCTGCCAAACGAGCAAAATCCGTCGCATAGGATTCACTAGCTGTCTGGTCAAACTTGAAGTCCCCTGTGTAAACAATACTACCTTCAGTTGTTTTCAGGACTATTCCCAAACTTTCTGGGATAGAGTGAGTTGTACGGAAGAAGGAAACCACAGTCCCTCCAAAGTCGATCTCTGTATCTTCATCAATCACATGGAAGTCATTGAATTTCTTAACCGTATCATTTCCTTTGACAAAGAGTTTGGCCAACTCAATGGTCAACTCAGAACCAAACACAGGCACCTTAGCCTCTGCCAAAAGATAAGGCAGGGCACCAATGGCATCCGCATGTCCGTGGGTCAAAAAGACCCCTGCGATACGATCGCTATTTTCAAAAAGGTAGTCCATATTTGGAATGACGACATCAACCCCTAGTTGTTCATTTTCAGGGTATTTAAGCCCAGCATCCAAAACAAAAATAGAACCATCGATTTCAGCGATGTACATATTTTTCCCATTTTCTCGTACACCACCTAGTGTTGTTAAACTAATATTACTCATTTTCCCTCCGAAACTTCATTTATCTTGATTATAGGGCGAATTCACCCTCTTATTCTAAAAGTTCTCAAACTTTCAGCCGAATCTTTTCCTACCATTATACCATTTTTTTGATTATTTTCAAAACGAAGATGGGTTTTTAACTAGAGATTAGTCACTACTGTGAATCGAATTCTTTTACTTTGACTTCTCTTTTGGAGGCTTCATCGAAGATAATAGAACGATTGTACCATCAAAAATACGGATTTTCTGAATCAATTTGATTTCAGATACCTTTCTCGAACTCTAAATTTTTCTTTTAGTTCAAAAAACTTGCTTTTACCTCTCGACTTGAGAACTATTTTCTACAAAGACATGGTTTATCTGCATCTAAAAGCGAGAATTTCCTGTTCGCTTCAAAATCTAAAAATTTTTCAGCAATTAGCCACTAAGATGGAGCTTAACGATAGGAAATTTCTTCAAAAAGAAAAAAGACTTAGAAATTCTAAATCTTTTTATCATCTTTAGTTTGGATAGATATAAGTGACGTTACCTAAAAATTCATGAGGATTAAAGAAGCCACGGTAATTTGCAATCTGCTTTTGACGTCTGTAGTTTGCTTCCAATACCTGGATAGAGTTTTCACTTTGAACATCTGTTACATAAGCAACATGTCCATATTCACCACCATCCCAAACGGCGATTGCTCCTACTACTGGAACACTTCCTGTCTTATAACCTTGAGCACTCGCGTAGATTGCCCACGTGTTGGCATTTCCCCACCAGTTGCTAGCCCAAGGCGCCAATTCTTTCACACCCCATGTACACTGACCAACAGGATAAGAGTTTCCATAGTTTGTCGGAGTCTTTTCAACAACATCTTCTGTATCTGATACCACATTCGCAGTGCTAGCTGGAGCACTGTAGGTAGAGCTAGGCTGAGCGGAACCACTCACTTCCAATACATCGCCTGGGTGGATAGTGTCAAAGATGGTTTTTCCATTCAAAGCTGCCAACTCATGCGGATCCATTCCGTTTGCAGTTGCAATGGCATAAAATGAATCACCATCTTGGACAACGTAAGAGTTGGCATGAACAGTTTGAGCCCCAACTGTAGCTAAAATAGCGGTAGAAGTCAAACCAAGAGTCAGTTTCGTAACTGCTTTTTTCATAACTAGATTCCCCTTATATTTTCTTGATAAGAAAATCATACTTGATTTACATGTCAGTTAGTTTAGAGTTATATTTTAGTCATGTTACAAAAATTTATACTTTTACTACATAAGGTTTAAAAGCAGACATCGTATAAAGTGATAGAAGAGAATAGAAAATGAATCATTTCCCCAATCTTTACATCAGCAAACCATCCAAAAGACTATCTAATCAACCACTCCCACAGCAAGCATTTATCCAAAAAAAGAGGCCGAGATAGGTCATCTCAGTCCCTTTCCATCTATTACTCCATTAAAAAATCATACATTTCTTGCACGGTACCCAGCGCCATCATTTCTTGATTTTTTACAGTTTGTTTGAGATTTTGGTAAATATGACTTTCAGAAATCTCCCTTTTCGGCGCTTCTTTATTGACTGTCATGACACCATCTTTGATCGTCACAAAACCTAGCTCTTCAAATACTTGGATCATCTTGACCAGCAAGATTTGTTGGATATTGAGATAAGCCGCCAATTCTTTCAGCTTGTAGCGAATATCAAACTCTGGGAACTGGTAAATAGTCTTGTACAATTTGGCAAACTGTTCTCTAGTGCCGTAACCTGTCAGATAGTAGGCCTTATCGATGTCATTTTTGAAATAGACAGCAGAGAAATGTTGTTCCTGAAAAATGGCCTTCAGCAAGGTAATATCCTCAGGAATAGTTTTCACAACAACCGCTTCACTATTCGCTAAATCTGGCACCTCTCCAGAGAAATCCAAGACTGGAATTCCCTCTGGCAAGACTGCATTCTTCCCACGAATGTTAAAGAGTTGAACACCCTCCACACGCGCATCCACCATCATTAACTGGAGAGCAGTTTGGCCATTCCATTGATTGACAGACAAGGTGACTGCCAACTCTAGATTCTTGGTTTGAGAAAATTCTGTCGCCCATCTACCTTGTCCGAAGGCCACCACTTCAAAACTCGCCTCACCCTTGGAAATTTTTAGTTTGAGGTGGGCATTGCCTGCTCCCATGGTACGGGCACTTTCGACATAAAAATCCTTGATATAAAAGACAGGTTTCTGATTATCCATTCCAAAAGGTGCCAAGCGTTCAAAGCTTTTGACCGTTTCCAAGCTAAGCGTCTCCAAGTCTAGCTCTTCATCTAGATTTAACTTGTTCTTACCACTAGCATCTGCGCCTTTTTCACGGATATAATCTTCCAAAACCTGAGATAAATCTGAAAGTTTCTCAACTTCCAGCGTCATTCCTGCTGCACCAGCATGGCCACCAAAGGCGATAAAGAGGTCCCGATGGGGATCTAGAGCTTCAAAAATATCGACTGCTTCTATACTACGAGCACTACCCTTGGCACGACCTTCTTCTATATTAAGAACGATGACTGTCTGCCCTAGTTCTTCCAACAAACGACCAGCAACGATACCCAGAACGCCAGGATTCCAGCCTTCCTTTGCCAAGACCTGGACCTTCTTCTCAGGATCCACCATGGTCTTAGCTTCTTCATAGATTGACTGGACGACTTCCTTACGCTCTTCGTTTTTCTGATGAATCATGAGGGCAATCTCATGCGCTTCCTCGTCGTCAAACCCAGTCAACAAATCAATGGCTGGATTGGGATCATCCAAGCGGCCTAAAGCATTTAAACGAGGAGCAATCTGAAAGCCAACCGTTTCTTCTGTCACTTCATTCGCAGCAATCCCAGCCATGTCTAGCATTTCTTGTAGACCAATACGCTGAGTATGCCCCAGCATTTCCAGACCATATTGAACCATGATACGGTTTTCATCTGTCAAGCTCACCATATCGGCAATGGTACCGATAGCGACCAAATCAAGCAATTCCACTTGCACTTCTTCTAAAAGAGCGCAAGCTAGCTTGAAAGCCACTCCACAACCAGCCAACTGTTTGAAGGGATAGTCCGCATCTGGATGCTCAGGGTGAACAATGGCAAAGGCATCAGGAAGGGTTTCAGGCATGGAATGGTGGTCGGTCACAATGACATCCACTCCCATAGACTGGGCCAATTCAATGGCTTCGTGACCAGCAACTCCATTATCCACTGTCACAATCAAGGAAATACCCTCTTGCTCGATAAAGTATTTATAAACACTGGCATTGGGACCATAGCCATCGGTAAAACGATTGGGTAGGTAAACACGGCACTCAGCACCAAGCTGTTCCAAACTTTCCTTCACAATCGAAGCTGAAGTCATACCATCCGCATCGTAGTCTCCATAGATGAGAATGTTTTCCCCTTCTTCAATGGCCTGACGAATCCGTTCTACTGCCTTGTCCATATCATGGAGCAGATAGGGGTCATGTAAGTCCTCTAAAGAAGGTTCTAAAAACTTCTTTAGACTTTCTTCATCCTGAATCCCTCTTTCAAATAATAACCGTGCCACCTCGGGACCCAGCCCAGCCTTCTTGGCTATCTTTGTAAAATCCGCATCTTCAACCTGCGGGGCAAACTGCCATTCATAAGTAGGAGTTATCAAAAAAACATCCACTCTTTCTAAGAATTCTATCGTTTCATTATAACATGATTTAGGCATTTTCTCTATCCAGATTGCTTTTTTATAACATTTTAGTGAATTTTTTTCAGATATGATTTGACAAGAACATTCTTTTGTTGTAGAATCATGTTATAAAATCTAACACAAAGGAGATCTCTCATGGCTTTAGTAGAATTTAAAAACGTCGAAAAATATTACGGAGACTACCACGCACTCCGCGACATCAATCTCCGTTTTGAAAAAGGACAAGTTGTTGTCCTGCTTGGACCTTCTGGCTCTGGGAAGTCCACTCTTATCCGTACGATCAATGGTTTGGAGGCTGTTGACAAAGGAAGTCTCCTGGTCAATGGACACCAAATAGTAGGTGCTAGTCAGAAAGATTTAGTTCCTCTTCGTAAGGAAGTCGGCATGGTTTTTCAACATTTTAATCTTTATCCACACAAAACAGTGTTAGAAAACGTGACACTTGCGCCTATAAAAGTTCTAGGGATTGATAAAAAAGAAGCTGAAAAAACAGCCCAAAAATATCTGGAATTTGTAAATATGTGGGACAAGAAAGATTCTTATCCGGCCATGCTATCTGGTGGACAAAAACAGCGGATCGCCATCGCTCGTGGTCTTGCCATGCATCCAGAACTCCTCCTCTTTGATGAGCCAACATCTGCTCTTGATCCTGAGACTATCGGAGATGTTCTAGCAGTTATGCAGAAACTAGCACATGACGGGATGAATATGATCATCGTTACCCACGAAATGGGCTTTGCTCGAGAGGTTGCGGACCGCATCATCTTTATGGCAGACGGAGAAGTTTTGGTGGATACGACAGATGTCGATGACTTTTTTGACAACCCAAGCGAACCTCGTGCCCAACAATTCCTCAGCAAAATTATCAACCACGAAAGTGACAAAGTCAAATAAGGAGGCGCCTATGAAAAAGAAATTCTTTTTATCCGCATTATTGATTAGCCTTTTCAGCCTTGCTGCTGCCAAACCAGCCCAAGCCGATACCAGCGTCGCAGACATTCAAAAAAGAGGCGAACTAGTTGTCGGTGTCAAACAAGATGTTCCCAATTTTGGCTACAAGGATCCCAAGACAGGGACTTATTCTGGTATCGAAACGGACCTTGCCAAGATGATTGCAGACGAACTCAAGGTCAAGATTCGCTACGTTCCTGTTACCGCTCAAACCCGTGGTCCACTACTAGATAACGAACAGGTCGATATGGATATCGCGACCTTCACCATCACAGATGAACGTAAAAAATTATACAACTTCACCAGTCCCTACTACACGGATTCTTCTGGTTTTTTGGTCAATAAATCCGCCAACATCAAAAGCATTGAGGACCTAAACGGTAAAACGATCGGAGTTGCCCAAGGTTCCATCACCCAACGCCTGATTACTGAACTGGGCAAAAAGAAAGGTCTAACCTTTAAATTCGTCGAACTTGGTTCCTACCCAGAATTGATTACTTCCCTTCACGCTCACCGTATTGATGCCTTTTCCGTGGACCGCTCTATCCTGTCCGGCTACATCAGCAAACGGACAGAACTACTAGATGATAGTTTCAAGCCATCTGACTACGGTATCGTCACCAAAAAATCAAATACCGAGCTAAACGACTATCTTGATAGCTTGGTCACTAAATGGACCAAGGATGGTAGTTTACAGAAACTCTATGACCGTTACAAACTCAAACCATCTAGCCATACCGTAGATTAAGGAGGACACCCCATGACAGATTTATCATCTTGGACAGCCTATTTTCAGGATTTTGGACAATTTTTCAATGGTTTCCTCTTCACCCTTGCCCTAGCGGTTGGATCCTTTATCCTCGCCATGGTTTTGGGCATCTTCTTTGGAGTCCTATCAACTAGCAAACATCAAATTTTAAGGATTTTGGCTCGTATCTTTGTCGAATTTTATCAAAACACTCCCCTCTTGGTGCAGTTTGTCATCGTCTTTTATGGTTTACCTCTTATCAGTGACCACACCATCATGATTCCGATTTATTGGACAGCTGTACTCTGCGTGGGACTCTATCACGGCGCTTATATCGCTGAGGTTATTCGTTCAGGGATTCAGTCTATTCCTAGCGGTCAAATGGAGGCCGCCTTGTCGCAAGGTTTTACCTATATCAGTGCCATGCGCTTGATTATCTTGCCTCAGGCCTTCCGTATCATTCTCCCACCTTTGACCAACCAAATCGTTAACCTCATCAAGAACACCTCTACCGTAGCTATCATCTCTGGAGTAGACTTGATGTTTGTGACTAAGTCTTGGTCGGCTCTCAACGGAAACTATATCCCAGCCTTTTTAGGTGCTGCTCTTCTCTACTTTGCCCTATGCTTCCCTGTTGCCCAGTTTGGTCGCAAGATGGAGCAAGCCAACAAAAAAGCCTATTCACTTTAGGAGGTTACTATGGAATCTATTTTAGAAGTTTTGACCCCAGATAACCTAATCTTTATCTTTAAAGGATTTGGCTTGACCCTCTACATTTCTCTGATTGCTATCGTCCTCTCGACCCTTATCGGAACAGTGCTAGCCGTCATGAGAAATGGGAAAAATCCTGTCTTACGGATCATCTCCAGCATTTATATCGAATTTGTACGTAACGTTCCCAACCTACTCTGGATTTTCACCATCTTTTTGGTGTTTAAGATGAAGTCCACACCAGCAGGTATCACTGCCTTTACCCTCTTTACCTCAGCAGCCTTGGCTGAGATTATCCGGGGCGGTCTTAATGCCGTAGACAAGGGGCAGTATGAAGCAGGAATGTCGCAAGGATTCACCTCTGCGCAAATCCTTTACTACATCATTCTCCCACAAGCTATCCGCAAAATGCTGCCAGCTATCATTTCTCAGTTTGTAACTGTAATCAAGGATACCAGTCTTCTCTACTCTGTAATCGCTCTACAAGAACTCTTTGGCGCCAGCCAAATTCTCATGGGACGCTATTTCGAACCAGAGCAGGTCTTCAGTCTTTATATCCTGATTGCCTTGATTTACTTTATCTTTAACTTTGCCATTTCTAGCCTGTCTCATAAGCTAGCAAAACGTTGGCAACAAGCCGCAGAATAAAAAAGAAATGTGAATTCAAAACAAGGGTTCACATTTTTTTCTATAAATGAAAAAGAGCAACTCAATGCTATGCAAACGTTTTACTTTTTGGTAAAATGACTTTAAAACCATAAAGCAAGGAGAAAAATCATGATCCACGAACTTTGCAAAGAATTCTCTCAACTGGAACAAGTAGAAGCTATCGCTCTTGGTGGCTCTCGTGCAGGACAAAACTATGATCAAAATTCTGACTATGACGTTTATGTCTATCTCAACTCTTCAATTGATGAGGCGACTCGCCTCAAAATTTTGAGTAAATACTGCTCCTGTATGGAAATTGGAAATCAGTTTTGGGAATTAGAAGATGACTGCGCACTAAACAACGGTATCGAAATCGAGTTGATTTATCGTTCGCTGGAGTCGTTTGAACAGGAATTGAACTCAACCGTTTTTCAACACAAAGCTCAAAATGCTTATACAACTTGCATGTGGCATAATCTACTCCACAGCAAGATTTTATACGACCCGAATGGACACTATGCTTCTCTCCAAAAGACTTACCAGATTCCCTATCCACAGGAACTCAAAAAGCATATCATCGAAAGGCAACTCCTTTTGCTAGAACAAGCCATGCCTGCCTTCTCTCACCAAATAGAAAAAGCTATCAAGCGCCAAGATCTTCTCAGTATGAATCATCGTACGAGTGAGTTTTTTGCTTCCTACTTTGACTTGTTATTTGCGCTCAATGAGCAAATCCATCCTGGTGAAAAACGAATGTTGGAGTACGCAAAGACCAATTGTACACTCCTCCCTATGCAATTTGAAGAAACTATTCGCAAGTACTTCCAACTACTCTATCAACCACAACAAGGAGAACAAGCGATCGTAACCTTGCAAACTATCCTGAAGGAACTAAAAGCCATTTTGCCATAGACCAAAAAGAAAATGTGAACCTCTGTTGCTGTTCACATTTTTATTTGTCGTTGACTGTAAAATTCTAGTCTACTCATATTCAGTTGCCTATTTTTGACTCTCTCTGAAAATCTGCAACTAGGTTAGAAATTGTTCAATTGATTGACGAACAATCATAAAACCGCTCCAAAAACCGCACTCACAATCACTTACCCTGCTCTTTCATTACTAGTGACAATTTTTCCCTTAGGGTTACTACAAGATTTTTTAGAGATTCTAACAAGAATTACAATATGAATTTTACATATTACCATAGAACACCTCTATAGGAGAAAATCAGAGCTAAAATTAATAAAATATAGAAGGCGAGAAAAAGCCATCTCATCTTCACACATAGAGCAATGTATTCTCTGATAAAGGCCGATGGGATATAGTAGGCGGCTGTACGGCAACCAAGGCCATCTCCCTTCATCCCAATACGGCGAGCATAGGTACTGGTACGAAAAACATGGTAATCATTGGTCACAAAGAGAAAACGTGGACTGGCCACCAGCTTCTCTCCCATTTCTTTTGAGAAGAGAAGATTCTCATAGGTCGTCGTTGAGTCTTCCTCTAGGAGAATCGCTTCTCTCGGAACATCCGTCTCTTCCAGCAAATAATTACAAATCGCCTGAGCTTCGGATATCTTTTCATCTCCACCTTGACCACCACTTGCGATGATTTTAACATTGGGATTGAGAGACTGGTGATAAGCTTCTACTGCCTTGTCAATGCGACTCTTCAGTAAGGGAGTCACTTTTTCTCCATTCAATAAGCCTGCTCCGTGAATGATGATAAAATCATAATATTTTTTCTTGGGAATAAAAAGATACAGAATAGAATAAAGCAGAAATCCTGCAAAAGCAAAACCAAAAATCAAATACGAATAAATCAAAAAGAAAAAGATAATATTCACTAGATGATTGGTATAGAACAAGCCCTTAGTATCGCTCACTCGAATCGCCATGATTACAAAAAAGAATAGAATCACGCACCCTAATCCTAGAGACAAATAATTTGCCTTGGATTTTCCTTCTTTTTTCAATAACACAAATCCATTATAAATAAGGAAAAAACCACTTAGAAAAACTAAAAGAGGCAGCAGGAGAAAAATCCCTGCAAAGAAAACCATGTGCACTTCTTTCTGCCCAGCTTCGTAAAAAAGATTGGCAATGGACATATAAGAAAAGAGCAGAGACAAAAGCAAGAGAGCTGGATTCCAGAGACTGCGATTGTCCCTTAAAAACGAAACGAGAAAAAGTAAGACAAAAAATCCTGTGATAAAGTACATAGTCTCCTCCTTTGATGACTACATTGTACCATAATTATAGCAATAGAAAAAGAGAACCTTAGTCCTCTTACTTAGAGAGTTTATTCTGAGCATCTGCTACAACCTGAGCCAGACTTGTCTGACGAAGTTGGTTCTCCATAGCTGCTTGAACATCGAACAACTTTTGGTCCAAGACTGCATGGATATTAGCACCAATTGGGCAATTAGGATTTGGATTGTCATGGAAACTAAAGAGCTTACCGGATTTTCCTAAACACTCCACAGCTTGGTAGACATCCAACAAACTGATATCCTGAAGGTCTTTTATTATCTCAGTTCCTCCCGTACCACGAGCAACTGAAATCAATCCAGCTTTTTTGAGTTGCGATAAAGTCTTACGGATAATGACTGGATTGACTCCGACACTGGCCGCAAGAAAATCGCTGGTTACCTTACTATCTGTATCCTGCATTGCAATAATAATCATCATATGAGTCGCAATTGTAAATCGGCTTGAAATTTGCATCTTCTTCTCCTTTCATTGATATTTTATTCATCTTTTCCCGTATAAACATTATACCTTTTTTGCTTATCCTGTCAAATATTAACGAATGATTATCTTCTCAATGCAAAAAGTCCTGTATCCCTCTTGGTACCCAGAACAGCGGAGGACATACAAAGACTTATTTCTTTATGCAATTTTACGGACAATCCCTTTTGTTTTATGACTTGACCAAACCGAGCTGATAGACACCCCAGCACCAACTAAGGTAAACACAGCTAACATAGCTAGATTATAAAAATAGTTATCTGGAAAATCACCGCTAAAGATTAATTGATTCACCACTCGGAAAGCAAAGGCAAACTCAACCCCTAGTTTAGCAACGACTTCCATCGCCAAATCAATTTGATTCACTAGAAAGACAGTAATCACCATCCAAATAGAGGAAATCACAATCCCCTTTCGAGATACCTTTCTTCCAAGGATTTCATATCCTTTAATGGTACAAATCCCCAGAACAATACCCGCTACCATAGCTACATAACCTAGACGAGCGATAAATAGAGCAACTGCTCCACCAATCAAGGCTCCCAGCAAGGCACCAACTGCTCCAAGAAGAACATTTTCCTTTTGATTTTGATAAGAATCTACCTCAATCTGAAGATTGCTCTTCAGCAATTGATAGCTTTCCTCGTTGATAAGGAAAATTGAATCACCTAATTGATAGAGACCAACGGGGCCCTCCTGACCGCTGTAGGCACACACTTGGACGAAATGATGGGTTTCAAGGAAGGCAACGAGATCTGTTATGAGCGTCTGTAACTTTTCAATTGTTTTTGATTTGCGCATGGCACCTTTTACGACAAAAGAAACAAGGTACTGGTTGATAGACAAGGTCGACAAGTTTGGAAGAGATTCACTCTTAAACTCATCCCAAACCAATTCATTTTCTTCTGAATCCGCAGGATTGCCATTCAAACTCACACTGACACAAAGTCGAAACTGGTTTTTCACGTCAGTTTCTTGCAGGAATAATAAATAGCCTGACTGCGTGCCATAAATACTACGCGAATCTTCGTCAAATTGCAAGCCCAACTCCGAGGCAATAGCGTGTAACTCTTCTGGTTTCATTATCTGTCTCCTCTTATTTTGAATATCAATTAGTATGAGATTCAAATTAGTTATATTCCGTTATTCTAACATAAATTTGAGAAGCCGTCAATTCGTATCCAGTTCGACTTATCGCAAAACAGCAGTCACTAGACTATCTTATTTCTAGCTAGAAATCCTCTTAAAACCAATCTTTCTTTTCTCTTTCCATCCAGAGTTCAACATCCTGGTCATAACCTTCTTGTTCACTAATCTGACCTAACAATTCGTGATTATGAGTATGGTGAATCCCATTTACCAAACTTTCATAGTAGACCTGAAAATAGGGGAGCTTCAAATCCTTAGCCAACTGCAATTCAGCTTCCACATCATAATCCACTCGACGAAAATCAACATCAGACAAACCTGCTTCATCAAACTCTAAGATCATATACTGGGCCCGCAGGTCCTTACGCAACTTCGCATCTAGAAAGAAAGGTTGTCCAATGGAACCTGGATTAAGAATCAACTGTCCATCACTTCCGTAACGAAGCAACTGTTGATGAATATGGCCATATACTGCGATAGAGGCGTGTGGATTCGTCACCAATCTATCAAAATCTTCTTGCTTTCCCGTATGAATCAACTCTCTACCCCAGTTTTTATCAGGGAGATGGTGTGTGATTCCCACCATCAAATCACCAAACTGACGATGAACTTGCATGGGTTGATTATTGAGGTCTTCGATTTCTTCAGGGCTGACCTCCTCTAAGATGTACTGACTTTGACGCAGGAGATAACGATGGCTCGCTTTTGTAGGGTCTAACTTGCGATGCAGACCTCGCCAGAGACTATTCTCCCAATTTCCCAGAACTCTTACTGTAATAGGCAAGCTAGCTAAGAGGTCCAAGATCCTTCTACGTCCTGTTCCTGGCATCAGAATATCCCCTAAAAGCCAGTATTGGTCTACCTCTGCCGCTTTAGCATCAGCCAGTACAGCTTCCAAAGCTGTCGTATTTCCATGTATATCTGAAAGAACTGCTATTTTGGTCATTCTTTCTCCTTACCCTTTTACTTCTTTTGTTAGTATTATAACAGAAAACACTCGAAAAGATCACTATCACCGATCACTGGATTAAATTGTAAGAGCCTCCAAATCGTGCTATAATATAAGTAGAGATTTCCCCTTCATTTAGGATTATGTGGTCTACAATATCTCTCATTTTTTTCCAGATTGGAGGACTATTGCCATGCGGAATTATCTTAAGTATATCCCATACTACCTTGTTACTTTCTTTTTTTACTGGCCACTCTATGAGCTCCTCTCTCTACTCATCTCTGACCCATATACACTGAAGGGACTGTACATTTACAACATCATCCTCTTTTCACCTCTGGTAACCTTTATCGTATCGCTACTTTATAGCTATCGATTTCATTTCTCACTTTGGTGGCTACTCAGCATTGGTCTGCTCTATTGCTTTACTATCATCACCTTTGGTGAGTTCATCCTGCTTTACTTCCTAGCCTATGAACTCTTTGCCCTACTTGGGTTGGTTTCTGGTGTGGGTATCAAGCATCTCTTCCAGAGAGCGAAAAACAAAAAAATTATACAAAAACCTTGAAAATTCTCGCAATCATGCTATAATAATGCATAGAGACAAGTCACTTAGTCCCTTTCTACTAGAGAGTGCGTGGTTGCTGAAAACGCATAGAAAGCCTAAACTGATACTACTCTACTGACTTTTATGCAAACATAAAACGGTGGCTACGTTAAAGCCAATCAGAGGTGTCCCTCTTTTTTGAGGAACATAAATGAAGGTGGAACCACGTTGCGACGTCCTTTTGAGGATGTCGTTTTTTGTTTTGTCAGAAGGAGGAAGAACGATGCTTTATATGATTGGCGGATCGCCTTGTAGTGGAAAGTCAACAATTGCCTCACTTCTTGCTAGACAGTATCAACTACTTCATATCAAACTGGATGATTTGGTAGAAGAGATGATGAGTCAAGCAAGTGCAGACTCACAGCCGATTTGCCTTCTTAGGCAGGATAGAAATCCAGAACAAATCTGGATGAGAAATCCAGAAGAGATGGCAGATGAAGAATGGCGCTTTTATGAAGAGATTTTTCCTTATGTAAAATCTTACTTGATAAAAAATCAGAACAGACCTCTCTTGGTGGAGGGAGCTGGACTTTTGCCTCACTTGGTAAAGGAGCTCGAATGTCAAGCATCATCCTATCTTTGCTTGACTCCGATAGCTGATTTTCAAAAAAAGCATTATATACAGAGAGAATGGGTTCCTTATGTCTTAGAGGGTACAACCAACCCTGAGCAAGCTTTTGAAAACTGGATGCAACGAGACATTCTTTTTGCTCAAATGGTGCGTAAGGAAGCGGTGAGATTAGGCTATCCTAGCCTCATAACAGATGGCAGTCAATCAGAGAATCAGACTGCGGAAGAAGTTGCTCGGCTCTTAAAATTGTCCAACAAAAATAGAAGAAATATTTAAGGAGAAAACCATGATTAAGATTACTTTCCCAGATGGCGCTGTTCGTGAATTCGAATCTGGCGTTACTACTTTTGAAATTGCCCAATCTATCAGCAATTCCCTCGCTAAAAAAGCCTTGGCTGGTAAATTCAACGGCAAACTCATCGACACGACTCGTGCTATCACTGAAGATGGAAGCATCGAAATCGTGACACCTGATCACGAAGATGCCCTTCCAATCTTGCGTCACTCAGCTGCCCACTTGTTCGCCCAAGCAGCTCGTCGCCTCTTCCCAGACATTCACTTGGGGGTTGGTCCAGCTATCGAAGATGGCTTCTACTACGATACGGACAATCAAGCTGGTCAAATCTCCAACGAAGACCTTCCTCGTATCGAAGAAGAAATGAAGAAGATCGTCAAAGAAAACTTCCCATCTATTCGTGAGGAAGTGACGAAAGACGAAGCACGTGAAATCTTCAAGAACGACCCTTACAAGTTGGAATTGATTGAAGAACACTCAGAAGATGAAGGTGGTTTGACTATCTACCGTCAGGGAGAATACGTGGACCTTTGCCGTGGACCTCACGTCCCATCAACAGGCCGTATCCAAATCTTCCACCTTCTTCATGTAGCAGGTGCTTACTGGCGTGGAAATAGCGACAACGCGATGATGCAACGGATCTACGGTACAGCTTGGTTTGACAAGAAAGACTTGAAAAACTACCTTCAAATGCGTGAAGAAGCTAAAGAACGTGACCACCGTAAACTTGGTAAAGAGCTTGACCTCTTCATGATTTCTCAAGAAGTTGGTCAAGGACTTCCATTCTGGTTGCCAAACGGTGCGACTATCCGTCGTGAATTGGAACGCTACATCGTCGACAAAGAGTTGGCTTCTGGCTACCAACACGTTTACACTCCACCACTTGCTTCTGTGGAGCTTTACAAGACTTCTGGTCACTGGGATCATTACCAAGAAGACATGTTCCCAACCATGGACATGGGTGACGGGGAAGAATTTGTCCTTCGTCCAATGAACTGCCCACACCACATCCAAGTCTTCAAACACCATGTTCACTCTTACCGCGAATTGCCAATCCGTATCGCCGAAATCGGGATGATGCACCGCTATGAGAAATCTGGTGCCCTCACAGGTCTTCAACGTGTGCGTGAGATGTCACTCAACGACGGTCACCTCTTTGTTACTCCAGAACAAATCCAAGAAGAATTCCAACGTGCTCTTCAGTTGATTATCGATGTTTATGAAGACTTCAACTTGACTGAATACCGCTTCCGTCTCTCTCTTCGTGACCCTCAAGATACTCACAAGTACTTTGACAACGATGAGATGTGGGAAAATGCCCAAACCATGCTTCGTGCAGCCCTTGATGAAATGGGTGTGGACTACTTTGAAGCTGAAGGCGAAGCAGCCTTCTACGGACCAAAATTGGATATCCAAGTTAAGACTGCCCTTGGAAAAGAAGAAACCCTTTCGACTATCCAGCTTGACTTCTTGCTTCCAGAACGTTTCGACCTCAAATATATCGGAGCTGACGGGGAAGAACACCGTCCAGTTATGATTCACCGTGGTGTTATTTCAACCATGGAACGCTTCACAGCTATCTTGATTGAGAACTACAAAGGTGCCTTCCCAACATGGCTTGCACCACACCAAGTAACCCTCATCCCAGTATCTAACGAAAAACACGTGGACTACGCATGGGAAGTGGCTAAGAAACTCCGTGACCGCGGTGTCCGTGCAGATGTCGATGAGCGCAATGAAAAAATGCAGTTCAAGATCCGTGCTTCACAAACTAGCAAGATTCCTTACCAATTGATCGTTGGTGACAAGGAAATGGAAGACGGAACCGTCAACGTTCGTCGCTACGGCCAAAAAGAAACACAAACTGTCTCAGTTGATGACTTTGTTCAAGCTATCCTTGCTGATATCGCCAACAAATCACGTGTTGAAAAATAAAAACCTAGCATAAAAGCCTCCAATCGGAGGCTTTTCCTCATCTATGTTTACTCAATAACGAGCTTCACTTCAGCGAATTTAATCCGTACGGTTGTTCCTTTTCCGACCTCAGACTCGATGCGAATCTGGTGGCCCAGCTCTTCAGAAATTTTCTTAGATAGGTAAAGTCCAAGTCCAGATGACTGCTGGGTTAGACGGCCATTGTAACCTGAAAAGCCACGTTCAAAGACTCGGAGAACATCACTATTTTTTATCCCGATTCCCGTATCCTTGATACAGAGCTCCTGGCCTTCCATATAGATCTCTAACCCACCTTCCTTGGTGTACTTGAGACTGTTTGAGAGGATTTGTTCAATGACGACCAACAACCACTTCTTATCGGTCACGATGATTTTGTCAAGGTCATGGAGATTGAGCGCCAGTCCTTTTTGGATAAAGAAAAGGGCATACTTACGAACCACTTCCTTCACCAGATCCTCCACTTGAATCTTTTCAAATACTAAGTCATCGTGGAAGCTTTCCAAACGAAGATACTGCAGTACCAGATTGGTATAGGAGTCAATCTTAAAGATTTCCTGTTCCAGTTGCTGCTTGGCCTCACGATCAGAGACTTCTGCTACCAAGAGACGACTCGCTGCAATGGGGGTCTTGATTTGGTGAACCCACAAGGTGTAGTAGTCAAGCAAATCCGTCAACTTGCTCTGCGCTTCCGACTTCTTTTGATACAATTCAGACTCACGCTCTTCGAGCTTTTCTGCTAGCGCACATTCCAGAGGAGACTTGGGATCTCTCTCAGCATAGAGTACTTCCTGCCGGTAAACCTGAGCTTCTGCAAAAATATCCCAAGCCAAAAATAGGAAGGTCACAAAACTACTGAGCAGAAAGAAATAAAGAAAATAAGTTCCTAGACTAGCAAATAAAAACTGAAAGAGAAGGACAAGAAAGCCTAATGAAAAAATATAGACAAAGATGCGACTGCGAGAACGCAGATAGGCTAGAAAAAATGATTTCCAATCAAGCATGTTTCAGTCCGTATCCTATCCCTTTCTTGGTTTCGATAAACCCTGTTAAACCTTGCTCCTCCAACTTTTTACGCAAGCGAGCAACGTTGACAGACAAGGTATTGTCATCAATGAAAAAGTCGCTATTCCAGAGTTCCCGCATCAGGTCATCACGCGCCACGATATTGCCAGCATGTTCAAACAAGACCCGCAAAATTTGAAATTCATTCTTGGTCAAACTCAGGACTTCCCCCTGATAGTGCAGGTCCATAGACTTGGTATTGAGGATCACACCCGCATACTCCAGCAGACTTTCATCTCGGCCAAACTCATAGGAACGGCGCAACAAGCCCTGAACCTTGGCAAGGAGCACCTGCTGGTCAAAAGGCTTGGTCACAAAGTCATCTGCCCCCATATTGATCGCCATGACGATATCCATCGCTTGATCTCTCGAAGAGAGAAACATGATGGGCACCTTAGAAATCTTACGAATCTCCTGGCACCAGTGGTAACCATTAAAAAGAGGCAGACCAATATCCATGAGCACCAAATGAGGTTCTGACTGAACAAAAAGACTCAATACTTCCATAAAATCTTCTACCAAAACGACCTCAAAGCCCCACTCAGAGAGCAGTTTCCCCACTTGTTGCCGAATAACTTGGTCATCTTCTACTAGTAAAATCTTGTGCATGCGCTCCTCCTTTGTTATTTCTCAAAGTATCAAAACCCTTCATATCAGATTTACGGATCAGTATCTCATACTGTTTAGCAGCCTATTTCCCAAATTCAGATCAGAAAACAGATGCTAAATAGAGAACATTCCCACTGATATCATACCTTATTTTTAACTATAGTTCCAGCCTTATCCTATATTTCCCTTTTTTGTGCTTATTTAGTCCGTGTTTCTTTTACTTAAGGAATAGATTTAAAATGAGTAATCTTATCAAAGTAAATGCCTTGTAAGCTTATGTAACTCTTCTGTTTATAAATGTAATTGCTTTAAACCAATTTATTCATCCTTCTTATTGACAAGCTAGCCATGATTTGTTAGAATATGAATGAATAAACAAATTTATTCATTCATAAAACAAAGGAGGTTAAATCCTATTGGACAAAAAACAATCTTTAAAGACAGCAGCCTATGAAGTTTTTTCGAAAAAAGGGTACAAGGCAACAGGTATTTCAGAAATTGCTAGGCAAGCTGGTGTTGCAGTTGGTTCTTTTTATAACTATTACGAGAGTAAAGAAGCCATTTTTCTAGACATCTATATAGATGAAAACAACCGTGTTCGCCAAGCTATGATCAAAGAACTGGATTGGGAAATTGACATGATCGACCTCATTGGTCAACTATTTGCTCAGTCCAGAACTCTCGTTTCTTCCAATAAAATCCTTGCAGAATGGTACAATCCTGCCATCGCTGATGAGTTACACAGCTACTATTCCTCGGAAGAAGGCAAAGTCGCAAATCCTTTTCATCAGTTTCTAGTTAAAACTTTTACAAATCGTATGCAGTCTGAAGGATATTCGCCAGAAAAAATTCAAGATATTTTACAGGTTTATAATCTGTTTTACTACATGGATATGCATATCACGGAAAAAGATTTTCCAGAAATTGGCAAAACTGTCGAAATACTTGCAACCAACTTCATTAAAGGAGTTCTAAAATAAAGAATGGATTTCTTTATTTTTTAAAAAGATATGAATGAATTATTTTTTAGTTCATTCATAAAATTAAGAACAGGAGTTATAAAAAATGAAAAGAGGTAAAAAAATGTTTATTATCATTCTATCAACACTTGGAGCGCTATGTATTATAACTTGGGGTGCCATCGCTTATCTTGGACGAAGCCAGACATTATCGATAAAATCCATCGAAAACCCCAGCGGAGATCTATATTTAATTCATATCACAAAACCGAGTCATCAAATCTGGAAAGCTGGGGCTTATGCTAAGTTTACACTCCCTGATACCTCGTCTACTGCTAAAAAATATGAAGCTAAGGGAGAGCAAACCAGTCGATGGCTAACCATTGCCTCCACACCTGATGAAGATGAAATTCTCATTTTGACTCATAATAGTGGTAGCAACTTTAAGAACACCTTGACACATTTACCGGCTGGCAGTGAGATTGAGATGAGTTGGTTGGATTCCTCTTTGACTGTTAAAGATACGAATAAACCACTAGTTTGTTTTGCATCTGATGTCGGCATTTCTGCTCTACGTCCCCTTATCAAAGAATGGGCTGGTAAATGTCCGATTATTCTCAACCATTTTGATAAAGGAGTTACTATTTTCGATAATGAGATGAAAGAACTGGCTCAAAAAACATCGAATTTTACTTATAAAACTAGCGAGGAACTTTCTCAAAGTCAAGAATTTTTAAAACGTGCTATTGATGAATACGGCAATCAAGCTAGCTATCTTATCACAGGACAGCCTGATGATGTAAATGAGATGAAGAATTTTTTAAAGGAAAATGGGATTGATAGCAAAAACATACAAGTAAGCTCGTTTAGAGGTTTGAAATAGGAGCAATCTATCTTCTATGTATTTCAATTAAACCCTACTAGGTCATTCAAACAAGCCTACTAGCTAATTCTAGGTAAATGTGATAGGATAAACATAGAGAAAGGAGCTTTTATGGCCAATATTTTTGACTACTTAAATGATGTAGCATACGATTCCTTTTATGATCTCCCCATGAATGAGTTAGATGTTCTTGCCTTGACTGAATTAACCTACCTATCTTTCGATGATGTAGTCACCCAAGAACCAAAGCGTCTCATAGATCTTGCATCTCAAATCCCTAGAGACACGACTATGCTGACCAATAAAAACCGTCTCCAGTTGTTAGATCAGCTCGCTCAACACAAACGCTTTAAAAATTGCAAGCTCTCAGACTTTATCAACGATATTGATCTTGAATTGCAAAAACAGTTTGCGGCTATGACTTATCGTATCAGTCTCGATACCTATTTGCTTGTTTTTCGTGGAACTGATGACAGTATCATTGGTTGGAAAGAAGATTTCCATATGACCTATATGAAGGAAATTCCAGCTCAAAAACATGCCCTCCAGTATTTACAGGACTTCTTTGCTCAACATCCTAACCAAAAGGTGGTCCTAGCAGGACACTCAAAAGGGGGCAATCTAGCTGTCTATGCTGCCAGTCAACTTGATCCAAACTTGCAGAAAAACATTATCTCTGTCTATACTTTTGATGCGCCTGGGCTTCACAAGGAACTAACCGAAACACCTGGCTATCAAAACATGATGGAAAGAACAAAAGTATTTGTCCCACAAGGTTCTATCATCGGGATGATGCTGGAAATTCCGGATAAAAAAATCGTCGTTCGAAGCACTGCCTTAGGCGGTCTTGCCCAGCATGACACCTTTAGTTGGCAGATTGAAGACAAACACTTTGCCCAACTAGACGAGACCAATAGTGACAGCCAGCAAGTTGATACTACCTTCAAGGAATGGGTTGAAACAGTTCCTGATACGGAACTGCAGCTCTACTTTGACCTCTTTTTTGGAATCATTCTTGATGCAGGCATCTCCTCTATCAATGATCTTTCTTCCTTCAAGGTCATTGAACACATTCACCATCTCTTTGTCCAAGCTCAATCCCTCACTCCCGAAGAAAAAGAAACCATGGGACGATTAACCCAACTCTTGATTGACACCCGCTACCAAGCTTGGAAAAATCGAGAATAGACAAAAACCAACTAATCTAATGATTAGTTGGTTTTTTGTTTAAGAAACTAATGGATACTACTTAGAATTTCTTGTATAGAGTTAGTCTTCTTTTTTCTTGCGAGACACAAGTCCAAATCCGCTCATCAAACCAAGTACTCCTAGAGCTGCCAAAGCCGAATGATCTTCCGTACCAGTATTAGGTAATTCTTTGGTTGCTTTAGTAGCTGGAGATTGCTCAATCGGTTTTTGTTGAGGGGTAGTAACAACTTTTTCGTAGACATGTTCAGTGTCGCCGTTTGGAAGTTTCTTGGTCTCTACGAAGCGGTAACCTGGGATATCTTTCTTAGGTTGTTGGCCGTCTTCGGTTGGATAACCTGGAATTTCATTACCTTCCTTATCCTTGTGACTAGTCTTAACCTTCTCATAAACGTGTTCTGTGTCACCGTTTGGAAGTTTCTTAGTCTCTACGAAGCGGTAACCTGGAATGTCTTTCTTAGGTTGTTCACCGTCTTCGGTTGGATAACCTGGAATTTCATTGCCTTCCTTATCCTTATGACTAGTCTTAACCTTCTCATAAACGTGCTCTGTGTCCCCGTTTGGAAGTTTCTTAGTCTCTACGAAGCGGT